>CAZMFM010000004.1:0-53119 GCA_964565565.1 uncultured Spirochaetaceae bacterium
GCTCTTCCTGACCAGCCGGATCGACGTCGCCGCGGCGGCACTGGTCCGGTCGCGTCCCGTGTGGGAGCGGTCGCGGCTCACGCCCAGTCAGCGCACCTCCACCCGATAGAGTCGATCGCCCGGATCCGTGCGCTTAGAGCGCCCAGTCATCGCATTTCCCATGTCGATGACCGCGTTATGCGCGGCGGTTTCGGTCGCGTCGAAGGCGCCTTCGTCTCCAGAGTATTTTTGAAGGCGCTCGGCTCGTGCGAATCGATATTCGGCCGATCCGTGCGGCACGTGGACCAGTCGCCCCTCCGCTCGCTTCTTGTCGATGCGGATGACGACGCGATCGTCGAGTTCGATCTGCTGAGGCCAACGTGAGAGCAGGCCGCCGAGACAGTCCAGATCACAGCCGACGTAGGGGACGCCCTCGTAGACGCTGAACCAGAGTGTGCGTGAAGTTCCGGCGCCGACGATTTCAAGTTCGAGGGCGTGGAGCCGGTCCAGTTCGATCCAGTCCAGATCGGCGAGGCCCACTTGCTCCCCAGATCGCAGCGGTCCGCCCGCGAATACGAAGATCGGGCCGTCCGCCCGGGATAGAAGGAGGGTGGCAGCCGTGAGCGTGGCGATGCCCAGAGCAAGGATGGCGGCGAGTCGCCTGAGCCGCCGGCTGCTTCGCGATCTGTCTTCCACGATGTCCCCTACCGGATGCGCCTGCCATCCGGATTGATCGGGAGGAATCACGAGTCATAGCGCAGCTGAGGATCTCGGCGTGCGAACGTTCGCCTGGACAGAGCAGATTCGGCCTCTAGTCATTGGGAATGGCTATTGAGGGCGAAGCTTTGTAGGGACGCGGCGCTCGAGTCGTTGCCCAGGAAAGGGACAAAGGGCATTGGACGAAGGACGATTTCATGTACCGATTCATCGCCTGCTCCTGCCCTGCGACCATCCCGATTGGGTAGTGTTAGCTCTCCAACCGAATCGGAGAGATCGATGAGCAGCAGTGGCGGGAAGCAATTTCGAGTCGAGGGCACGGTGGCACCGGGATTCGAATCCGTGAAGCAAGCCTACGAGCACGGTATGAGAACGATGGCCGAGAGGAATACTCAACTCTGCGTCTACCACAAGGGTGAGAGAGTCGTCGACCTCTGGGCAACGACGATCGGTGATGAAGATTTCTCCGCGGACACCATCGTCAACGTCTTCAGCAGCGGGAAGAGCCTCGAAACCATCGCCATCGCATCGCTCGTGGGACGGGGGCTGCTCGACTACGACGCGAGGATCGCCGATTACTGGCCGGAATTCGGTGCGAATGGCAAGGGTGAAGTCACGGTGGCCGAGTTGATGCGGCATGAAGGGGGATTGGCCGCGTTCAATACCTCGCTCGACGCCGAAGATCTCTTCGCTGCGAAACTCAAAGAGAACCCGGTGGGACGAGTTATCGAGGGTCACCGGCTGAAATACCGCAAGGGCCAGCGCAGCAGACGGGAATACCATGCCATCACCCGAGGCTGGATCGTGAACGAACTCTTTCGACGAGTGGATCCGGAAGGCCGAACGGTCGGCGAGTATCTCCGTGAAGAAATTAGCGGTCCGCTCGAAGTCGACGCGATCATCGGCGTAAAGAAAGACGAGTTGAATCGGATCTCGAAGGTTTCCCTTCTTGGGTTGGGGTTTCAATTTCTTCAGAGCCTGAAGCCGAGGATTCTGGGTAGAAAGATCGTCCACAATTTTTTCCAGATTCTCGGAAGACTCCTACGGATCATCCCCTCGATCATGCACGCCACGACGCGAGGTGCGCCGCCTCCTTACAAGGGGATGAAGGGAATCGGATTCTTCAACGAACCCGTCGTAGCCATGGGCGAGACCCCCTCTGCGGCAGCGAATTGCTCGGCGCGTGGATTGGCGAAGATCGCTGCGATGATGTCGGCCGGTGGGACATGGGCGGATCGAGAGTATCTGAGCGAATCGGCCTGGAAGGCGATGCACGCCGACCCCACTGAAAAGGAAATGGGCTTCGGTGCGACCCGCTTCACACAGGGCGGCGTCAACCAGTTCGGCGAAGTCGACGGGAAGAACACGGAATTCGTTCGGGCACTCAATGTCGGTCGAGAAGGCTTCTACGGCTGGATGGGGCTTGGCGGGTCGATCTTCCAATGGCACCCCGAGCACAAGATCGGCTTCGGTTTCGTGCCGACGTCATTGCACGTGCTGGACCTGTTCAATGAGCGAGGCAAGGTCTATCAGGCAGAGGTGCTTCGCTGCGTTGAGCGATTGAGCGATTGAGCGATTGAACGGCTGAGCGATTCAAGTCCCACAAAAAGTTTGTTGAACGATCTCGTCCGGCCCGGGTGCGCGTGCGAGATGCTCGAGTCCCGGGTGGTCCACGAAGGGTTGAGTGACCACCGTGAGTAGATCGTCGAGTGGCGCGAGGTCGCCGCGCTCGGCGGCATCGATCACCTGTTGTACGCGGTGATTGCGCGGGATGAAGGCAGGATTGGCGGACCGCATGCCGACCTGACGATCTCCAGGGTCTCGTGCCTCGGAATCCAGTTGCTGGCTCCAATTCTTCGCCCAATCATCGAACGCGGCGGGGTCTTCGAATCGGGCACGCATTGCGCCCATTGTTTCGGGCCGGGCAGGTTCGCAATTCGATAGATCGCGAAAGGTCAACGTGAAGTCAGCGCCTTGTTCCGCCATCGTCTCGAGCAGGCGCGTAACGACCTGATCGTTCGCGTCGCAGGCCTCCCGGAGTCCCAGCTTGCGCCGGAACTCGGCGCCATGGCTCGTCTGGAAGCGGGCTGTGAAGCCGGCCAGGGCGTCCTTGATGTACTCGATCGCTTCCTCTTCGGTCGAAGCGAGAAGCGGTAGCAACGTCTCGGCGAAACGTGTGACGTTCCAGTGTGCGATCCGTGGTTGCTCGCGGTAGGCATAACGTCCCAGGCGGTCGATCGAACTGAATACGGTGTCCGGGTGGTAGCGGTCCATGAACGCGCAGGGGCCGTAGTCGAGGGTTTCGCCGACGATCGAGACGTTGTCGGTGTTCATGACGCCGTGGATGAAGCCCACGCCCATCCAGCGCGCGACCAGATCCGCTTGTCGTTGGATCACCCTTTCGAGAAAGACGCGATAGGGGTTGGCCGTCGTACCGGTCGTAGCTGCCGTAGCCGTGGAGGTCGCGGAAGCCGTCGTAGTCAAGATCGTGTTCGTCGTGGTTGTTCGCGCAGATTTATGTGCCGAGGCCTTCGTAGCCGTCTGTCCAAAGGCGCGCTCGATCAGGTGATCCGCCAACGTGCGAATCGCATCGACGTCGCCCCGGCTCATGAAATACTGAAAAGTACCGACGCGAACGAGACTCGTTGCCACCCGCGTGAGGATCGCACCGGGCAGGGCGCGCTCGCGGTAGACGGGTTCTCCCGTGAGTGTCATGGCCAGCGCGCGGGTCGTCGGAATTCCCAGGCCGGCCATCGCCTCGCTGACGATGTACTCACGGATGATGGGGCCTAACGCCGCGCGTCCATCCCCGTTTCGAGAGAAGGGCGTTGGCCCCGCTCCTTTCAACTGGATGTCGCGGCGTATGCCATCGCGATCGATCACTTCGCCAAGCAACAACGCGCGACCGTCGCCCAGCTGGGGAACCCAGTTACCGAATTGTTGTCCGGCGTAGACCATCGCGATTGGGTCCATTTCGTCGAGGACCCGATTGCCCGCCAGCACCTCTACGCCCTCGTCGGATTCGAGGCCTTCGACCGAAAGCCCCAGATGCTCGGCCAGCGCTCGATTCAGGCGAAGCAAGCGAGGCCCGGCAACCGGCGTCGGGGCGACGCGGGCGCAGAACGCCGTCGGTAGCCGCGCATAGCTATTGTCGAGGGGCCAGTGCTGCATCGGCACGCTCTATCCGGGTTCCCGCTCGTGAGAAGCGGCCTCGAACGCCTCGGCCATCGAGCCGGTCGGCCAGGCCTGTAGCGCCCGTAGCGGTGCGATCTCACTCTCGCCTTCTTCGCATAACCCCGTTGCGGCGTCGACGATCTTCCAGGCCATTGTTCTGCCGAAGAGCGGCTGTGATTCGACCATGATGACGCGCAATTCGCCGGGCTCGAAGCCGCATTGTTCCTGGATCGCCTCGAGCAGCTGCGTGTTGTTGAGGTGACCGTCGCCGAAGTTCCAACCCAAAGCGAGTCCGGAGACGACTTCGCCCTCCATCCACTCGTAGTCCTCGACGTTGTCGAGTGCCTTCGGAATCGTTTCGTGAAGGACTTTCCCCTGCAGATGCATCAAGCGGATCGAGGGCATCATCATCATGGCTGCATCGACGGCCTCGTCGTCGCCGAGCAGGCCTTCGAGCTGTTCGCGCATCGTCATGGCCGCCTTGGTCAACAGGTTGAGCTTCTTTTGTGACTCGCCGCGGAAGAACCAGACGGAATAGGCCCAATTCCCCGCGTAGTAGCGCATGGCCATCAGGAACGAGACGTGTTTGGGTACGAAATTTCCATAGAGCGGGATCGCGACGAGAAAGACCGCGAGGAAGGCGGCCAGGAGTGGCAACTCTCCGATCGCCAGGACACTCACCTCCGGGTTGAAGCCGAAGAGAAAGATGCCGCCATAGACCATGAGGATATTCCACTCGACGGGCATGCCACTGGGGTTGTTCAGGCCGATGAATCCATGAAAGCCGAACATCACGAAGAGAACAACGGCAGTGAAGATCGCATTCTCGCTCGAGAGCAATGCGAATGGAATCATCATCTCGACCGCCGTGCCCATATGAGCCATTCGGGCGGCCATCTTCGAGGGTCGCAAGTCGTCGGGGAATGAAACGAAGAGGCGCTTCTTCAGCCAGGCCGGAAAGAAGGGACCTTGGTTCATCATCACCATGATGACGCTCGGGAAATGATGATTGAGCTTCGAGGTCGCGGCCCAGAACCAGATGAAACACCAGACGATCTTCGCCCCGGCGATCCAGGCGTCGCTGGCCAGGCCAAAGGTCAAACAGGCGAGCACGACCCAGAAGTGCTCGGCCCGCGCAGCCAGGAAGAGTGTCTTGTCGGTGAGGCCTAACACTGGAATCAAGATGAAGGAGGGTAGGAGTAGCTCGGCGCTCAACTCCGGCGCGACGAGTGCGCGTAAGAGCAGAAGCATATTCGTCGCATAGAGAGCGACGTCGAGCCAGGTCCGACGGTTGCCACCCAAGATCGGCATGCCAGGAAAGAGTGGCAGCTTCGTCGTGCCCGGCCGGAGGAAGTGAAGAAAGCCACCGATCGGCGGCCAGAAACGTCCGTTCATCGGGCCGGAAGAACATCCGAATCCGGCCGATTCATAGAAAAGAGCCCAAAGGATGGCCTTCTGGAAGGCGATTGCCGAGAAAGCCCAGCTGCCAAACGAAAGGAAGCCTGGGTACGATTCCGAGAACGAACAGAAGAAGGCCCATCCGCCGGCAAAGAGCAGGAGGTATTTGATCCAGTAGAGGACGATGACAGAGAATGGTGTGGCCATGGTTTGCATGGCCCAGATGCGAGAGATGAGTCGCATGCGTTCCGAAAATGGCTTTGCCAACACTTCGCTTGTTGGGTAGGGCGGGAGATCGGGATCGCTGTTCACGGCCATCGCTTGGCTCACGAGTCTCTTCGTCGCAGGATCACGACGGGGATTTCGCGCTCGGTCTTGGCTTTGTAGCCCGCATATTGCGGATTGTAGCCGAGCAGTAGTGGCCAGAGCCGCGTGTACGCTTGCTCGTCTGCGACGAGTGCGTCGACCGTCCAGGCTTCGTGTCCGACGGTGATTCGGGCTTCGGGTTTGGCTTTGAGGTTCAGCCACCAAGCAGGGTGTTTGTCGGAGCCGTTATTCGAGGCGACGATGATGCAATCGCCGCCATCGCGAAGGTAGGAAAGAGGTGTCGTGCGAGACGTTCCACTTCGGCGCCCGGTCGTGGTCAAGAGCAGCATGGGGCGACCCGCCAGACTGGCGCCGATGCGTCCATTGGTCATTCGATAGATCGCGCGATGAGCGTTGCCGAACCATTGCCAGGAAGCCATAGAGGGAAACGCTAGCTGTCCAGAGGGGCAGGGCCCAGTGCACGCGGTCATCAGGATCGCTGCGATATGCTCCGAGCTTCATCCTGATGGGAACCCTCTGAGAGACTCGCGAGAAGACGGAGCGGACGATGTCGATGGTCGAGAGTTTGAGTGCGGTGACGCTGGTGACCGGGGACATGGCGGTCGCAGTCCGCTTTTATGCCGCACTCGGTTTTGAAAAGATCTACGGCGGAGAATCCGCGGACATCACGAGTTTTCGTGCCGGTTCCGGCTATCTCAATCTTGGGCGGCGCTCGGATCCGGGCCAACTCGAGGGTTGGGGCCGCGCGATCTTCTATGTGTCGGACGTCGATGCGATGTACGCGCGCGCAATTGAAGCCGGCTTCGAGCCGGAGTTCGAGCCACGGGATGCCGTCTGGGGCGAACGGTATTTTCACATGAAGGACCCGGACGGGCACGAGCTGAGCTTCGCACGACCGCTCTCCGATTCCTGAATAGAAGCGAACTCTGGATCAAAGTCTCGGATCGGTCGATCGCGACCATTTCCAGATCTGTCCTTACCGCTCTCCAGCGCGCTTCGCCTTACGTTCCAGATATCGGCGCGCCTTGTCGCGCGACCCGCATGTCTTCATCGAGCACCATCTTCCCGAATGATTCTTGGAGTAGTCGTAATACGCCCACCCGCAGGTCTCGAGTTCGCAGCATTTGAAATGAGCCCACGAACCCCCCGCTGCGCTTTCGAGGATCACGGACAAGAGCCTCCCAATGACGCCGGAAACGCCATGGCCGACCGCTTTGAGTTCAGGCTTCCCGTCGGCGTCGAAGGCGACCGAAAAATCGATGCCTGTGGAGAGGGCGTTGATTCGATCGACCGTGCTTGGGGAAGACCTGGCGAGAACGAAAGATCGGAGCGCCTCCCGGAAATCGCGCAGTGCTTTGACGTCACGCTCTTTTGGCCCCTTGCGTCCATCCCACAGTCCTGCGGCTCGCAGCCATTTCCCGGCCGCCTGCGGCGTTGAGAGGTCCTCGATACCGAGTTCGTCGGACCAGGTGTTGAGGAAGCCGTGGACGATGACAAGGCGCCCAGGGGCCGGCTTGTCTTCCGTTCGGTACTCCACGATTCACTTCTCCCCGAGTTGCGTCTTTGCCTCGATCGAACTAATTTACCACCTAATTCATTTAGATGGTAAAAAAGGAGTATTGATTTGGCAAAAATTTCAATCGCGATCGATGTCCCCAGTCTTGGACTGGCGGTCGACTTCTACACGGGTGCGCTCGGGTGTGAGAAAGTTCGGGATCAGGCACCCAACATGTCCGTGCTCTCGGCGGACGGTGTGGAACTCTATCTGCTCGAGAAAGAAGCGAGCGCGACTCCGATTCCCGGTGATTCCGGGGGCCGCAGCTATGAACGCCACTGGACACCCGTGCATCTCGACTTCGCCTCCTCGGATGTTCCAGCAGCCGTGGCTCGCGTTCTTGAATCGGGGGGTGCGCACGAAGGCGGAGAGAAGGGAGAGTGGGGCGAGATCGCCTATTGCGCGGATCCTTTCGGAAATGGATTCTGCCTGATACGAGAGTGAAAAACGACGATCGAGGAGCCCTACGATTGAGTGCTCGAAGGACTCGGTCCATTGAGCTTCGCCGGCCCTGATCCCCGGCGCCTAATCCGAAGCACTTGGGTCAGGCGCCTGGCTGGTGCAGTGGAGGTCCAAAATGAGAGAACTAGCAATCCTGACCTTTCTCACCGCAGATGGAGTCATGCAGGCACCCCGTATGCCGGAGGAAGATGCCTCGGACGGCTTTTTGCACGGCGGCTGGGCCCTGGGTTGTTGGGACGAAGTGATGGAACAGGTTGGAAGAGAGGCGATGTCGGATCCCTATGACCTTCTGCTTGGACGCAAGACCTACGATCTCTTCGCGGCCAGCTTTGTCGGGGACGGGGACGAGAATCCGATGAATAGCGCGACCAAGATCGTCGCGACTTCGTCGCCGGAAACGCTTCAATGGGCCAACAGCAAGGCGATCACTGGAGACATCGCGGCTGCGGTGTCGAAACTCAAACGGGAAGAGGGGCCGCTCTTGCAAGTCCACGGGAGTTGGCAACTGGTTCAGACGCTGCTGGCCCACGGATTGATCGACCTCTTTCGGCTGTGGACGTTTCCGGTCGTGGTTGGCTCCGGCAAACGCCTTTTCGGCGAGGATTCGAGTCCGACGCGGTTGAGGTTGCTCAAGACGGAGCCCTGCCCGAGCGGGGCGGTCATGAATCTCTACCGAAGGCGCGAATGATCTCTCGGGCTCTTTTGGGCCGATCCGGGTGTGGCTCGTCGCGCGAGAGGTAGATCGGCGTCGAGGCCTCGCCTTGTGCAAAATTGTCATCGGGATCGGCGCTTCGTTTGGGCTCCGACACGCCCGAAGGATTCGCCTGAGGACGGGATCGAAGCGGCGTCTCCGGCTTGGCTGAACGGGCAAATGTTCTACGATCAAATGCTCACGCAGTCTCGAGCGCGCCGGGCTGCCGTTTCTCGAGTCGCGCTTTGTCATTCGCCGGTCGAATCGATCGACGGGTGTAAGAAGGAGAGCTGGATAGATGTCGATCACCAAGGGTTATGAGCTCGTTCACCCCGACTACTACGCTGAGCATGGCCCGCCCTATGCGATCTGGGATCGCCTTCGTGCGGAATCGCCGGTGCATTACTGTGAGGTCGAGGACGTCGAACCCTTCTGGGCCGTGACCCGTCAGGAAGACATCAAATACATTTCGAAGACGCCGGAACTTTTTCTCTCCGAGCCCGGGATTACACTGATCCCAACCGATCAGGTGATCAACGAGGACGAGGGCATCGGCGCGATGCGCGTCGTGATCAATACCGACCCACCCTTTCATCGCGATCTGCGCAAAGTGGCGAGCCCTTTTCTTACGCCGCGTTCGCTCGAGGCGATGCAGCACGTGATTGATGCCAGCGCGAAGAGCCTGGTTGACGAGCTTGCCGCCAATGCCGGGGCGGGCGGGGAGGGCGAGACGGATCTTGCGATGGGCGTCGCAGTCCGTCATCCCCTGCGAATACTCGCTCGGGCCATTGGCGTTCCCGAGGACAAGGAGCCTGAGATTCTCAGGCTCTCCAATCAGCTCTTCGCGCCGGACGATCTCGAACTCGGCGGTGGCATCAAGACAGAAGAGGAATTTGCAAAGCTCGGACAAGAGTTCATGGAACTCTTTCTGCCGATCATCGAAGACCGCCGAAAGAATCCAACGAACGATCTCGCCAGTGTCATCGCGAACGGGCAGATCAACGGCGAGCCGATGGGGCCGATGGAGACCCTCGGCTACTACCTGATCGTGTTCAGCGCCGGTCACGACACGACCAAGAACTCGCTCGCTGGCGGCTTCTGGCAGTTGATCCAGAATCCGGCGGAGTTCGCCAAGATCCAGGCGGACCTTTCCAGGGCGCCCGATGCGGTTGAAGAAATGATTCGTTGGGCGTCACCCGTCAACTACATGAAGCGGACGGTTGCACGTGATACCGAGGTGAACGGTCAGAAGCTTCGCGAGGGCGAATCGCTCGTGATGTTCTACGCCTCGGCCAACCGTGACGAGAGCGTTTTCGAGGATCCCTATTCGTTCAATATCGACCGCCACCCGAACAGGCACATTGCCTTTGGCTACGGGGAGCATTTCTGCATGGGGACGCATTTCGCCCGGCGAAGTATGCGCGCGGTCGTTGAAGAGCTCGCCCGTCGGGTTGAACATTGGGAACTCGCCGGCGATCCCGAGTGGATTCGAGCGAGTTTCGTCGTCGGGCTGAAGCATTTGCCCGTGCGTTACAAGATCCGACAAAGCTGACTCCAGCCGCCGCCGCCGCCGCGCCCCGGACCAGCTGACCCCGACCGATCCCATCTGATCTGGGCGTTCCCTCTGCCTGTTTGCACTTCAAAAGCGTAAGTTCTATCTTAGAACTTACCTGGAAATGCATCGATCCCCCTCGCATTCGGGAATCGCCGCCCCAACCCGCAAAACCCGGACACAGAGCCTGGTCGCGAACCCGGTTCGAGAAGGGGAGATCCACATGGCGAGTCCCGGAGATTGGCAGAGCACGTCGTGCATTCTTTGCAGCATCAACTGTGGTTTGCAGGTGCAAGTCGAAGACGGTCATTTCAAGAAGATCAAAGGCGATAAGACGAATCCGCGCTCGAAGGGTTATACCTGCGAGAAGCCAGCGCGCCTTGACCACTACCAGAACCACGCCGAACGTCTCACGACACCGCTGCGCCGGCGCAAAGACGGGAGCTTCGAGGCGATCGACTGGGATACGGCGATTCGCGAAGTCACGGAAAAGCTGGCCCAGATTCGCGACACACATGGCGGCGCGAAGATCCTCTACTACGGGGGCGGAGGCCAGGGCAATCATCTCGGCGGGGCCTATTCCTCCGCGACACGGCATGCCCTCGGCATGCGTTATGCCTCGAATGCCTTGGCGCAAGAGAAGACGGGCGAGTTCTGGGTTGAGCGGCAGATGTTTGGCGGCCGCCCGGAGCCGGACTTCGAGCATGCGCAGGTTTCGGTCTTCATCGGCAAGAATGCCTGGCAATCCCACGGCTTCGAGCGAGCCCGCCCGATCCTGAAGGCGATCGCCAAGGATCCAAACAGGCAGATGATCGTAATCGATCCCAGGCGCACCGAGACCGCGGATCTCGCTGATGTCTTTCTTCAAGTGACGCCGGGGACGGATGCCTTCGTGCTGGCGGCGATGTTGAAGGTGTTGCTCGAAGAGGGTCTGACGGACCAGGACTTCCTGGCGGCCCACGCAAGCGACGGCCAGGCGCTCTTCGACGTACTCGGGAGCGTGCCGGTTGCGGACTATTGCGAGCGGGCTGGTGTCCCAGAGGAGTTGGTGCGTGAGGCTGCGCGGCTGATCGGGGGTGCCGAGAGTGTCTCGGTGCTCGAGGATCTAGGGATCGAGATGGCCCCGCATAGCACGCTGAACTCGTATCTCGAAAAGCTCCTGTACGCGCTGACTGGCAATCTCGCTCGTCCGGGGACGATGAACCTCGGAACGCATATTGGCCAACTGATCGGGAGTGGCAAGGATGATCGGACGACGCCGGTGGGTGGCCACAAGATCATTACGGGGCTGATGCCTTGTAACGCCATTCCCGAGGAGATCCTGACCGACCACCCCGACCGGTTCCACGCGATGTTTGTCGAGAGCGGCAATCCCGTGCACTCATTGGCGGATAGTCCGCGCATGAGAGAAGCGCTCGAGGCACTCGAATGCGTGGTTGTGATCGACGTGGCGATGACCGAGACGACGAAATACGCGGACTACATCCTGCCCGCGGCTTCGCAGTACGAAAAGGTCGAGACCACGTTTTTTGGCGGCGGCTTTCCGGACAACACATTCCTGTTGCGACGACCGCTCTTTACTGCGGCCGAAGGAACCTTGACCGAGCCCGAGATCCACAGCCGACTGTGTCGAGCCCTGGGCGCCTACGAAGATGAGGATCTGGTCCTGTTGCGCGAGGCGGCCGACGAAAGCATCGAGAAATTCGGTATGGCGTTCTTGCAGGCGATGACGAACGAACCGAAGCTGGCTGCGATCATGCCGGTCGTGCTCTATGAAACGTTAGGTCGATCCCTGGGTGACGGGCTCGAGGGCGCCGCCTTGATCTGGGGTGCCGCTCAGCAATTGTCTCTCGGGCATTCGGATTCCGTCCGTAGGGCCGGCTTTTCTGGAGAGGGTCCTGCACTCGGGAATGCGCTCTTTCAGGCCATCCTGGATAACACGAACGGAGTCGTCATTACGTCGGACCCCTATGAGATTACGATGGAGCGAATCCAGACCGACGAGGGTCAGATCGAACTGGTGATTCCGGAGCTTGTGCAAGAACTCGCCGACCTGATCGACGAGGCACCGCCTCGCCAGACCGATGAATATCCCTTTATCCTGGCGGCCGGTGAGCGTCGCACGAGTACGGCCAACACGATATTTCGAGATCCCAGCTGGCGACGAAAGGATGTCGACGGCGCGCTCCGGATGAGTCCCGGTGATGCCGAGCGGCTCGGCGTCGAAGGCGGCGATCGCGTTCGCATCACGACCAAGCGCGGGACGGCCGAGGCCGTCGTCGAAGTAAACGACACGCTTCGGGACGGACACATAACGCTTCCGAATGGTCATGGGCTCGAATATCCGGACGCCGATGGCGTACGCAGGGTTCAAGGCGTGGCGCCTAACGAGCTGACCTCTTCGGAAGATCGTGATTGGTTGGCGCTCACGCCCTGGCACAAGCATGTGCGGGCGCGGGTCGAGGCGGTCGCCTGAGATGAAACGTACACGTTTCGAAGATGCGCCCTGTCCGATCGCACGGACGACGGATTTGATGGGCGATTGGTGGACGCCGATGGTGATGCGGGAGGCGTTTCTCGGGAGGCGTCGCTTCGATGATTTCCAGCGTGCGCTTTCGGTCTCTCGCGGCATACTGGCCAAACGGCTTGCGCGTCTGGTCGAGGAAGGGATGCTCGAGAAGCGTGCCTATGAAGAGCGTCCGCCTCGCTTCGAGTATCTATTGACTGAGAAGGGGCGCGCCTTCTACCCGGTTCTCGCCGCGATGTGGCGATTCGGGGAGGATTGGTTGTGGGAGGAGGGCGGAAAACCTCCTGTGCAAATTTTCGATCGCACGAGTGGTGAGCCGGTCGAACCGCGCGTCATCGACGAGAGGACCGGTCGGCCGATCGATGTTAGGCAGGTGCGAATCGGATTGCGGGAGAAGAAGACGGGGTAGGCGGCAAAGGCATCGTCTCCTCGCCCCCCTATGTCTCGGCCGACCGCATCAGCGCAATGGCCGTCTGTGGTCGACTGTTCGATTTCCGCTCTTCCGCCCTCGGCGCCCTATGAATCTATTCGATATTGTTCGAGAATTCGAATGTCATGCAGAGAGCCTTCGGCAATGCGTCGATCGACCACCTCGACCATCGCAGGTGTATAGATCGGACGTGCGACCGTTTCCCACCAGTACGTCCCGCCGGGCGTAACGACGACCGACGCGAACCAGGAGAGGTAGCCCTGATAGGTCTCCTCTTCGAGCTGTCCCGATTCGTAGCTCGCGAATGTGCTCTGAAAGAAGAGCGCCTCGTCGTTCATGAATGTTCCGAATAGGTGCCGCTCGCCGAACGGAAGCTCTGGGAAAGATTGGAGTCCCTTTCCCCATGCCTCTCCAGCCAATGGGTCGAGCCTGAGCCGGTTGCACGCCCTGTAGCCTTCTGAGATCGCCTGCCGGCTTGCGGTTCGGAGTGCCTGGGTGTTCTGACGGATCTGGCTCGCGAGGTAGATCAGCGTGACGACGACGGCGATGCCGCCGATGAAGTCTCCGAGATTGCCGAGTGTGTCGAGAATGATCTTCTCCCGCGCCGCTTAGGATTGGCGTTCTTCAATGGTCGCCGACTGTAGCCGATCCCCGTGTCGTCTCTCGCGTTGGGATTCCATCCGCTAGGCTCCATCCCGGTTGAGGAATGACTCAGTATTTCCGGGAGAACGGTATGAGCAAGCGATTCGAAGGCAAGGTAGTCATCGTGACCGGCGCGGCGGGCGGGATTGGGCGAGCAACCGTGCAGCGGTTCATCGAGGACGGTGCGCGCGTGGTTGCGACCGATCTGAAAGATGCGCCGATCGAGGAGACGGCAGCCGCGGTCGAGACGATGGGAGGCGAAGTTTTGACCGCTGCCCATGACGTGTCTGCTTGGGAAGATTGGCAACGCGTCGTCGCCGAGAGCGTGAGCCGTTTCGGGGGTGTCGACTATCTCGTGAACAACGCGGGGATCGAGGGCAAGGTCGCCACGATCGACGAGTATCCAGAGGAGGCCTTCGACCAGGTCCTGGCCGTCAACATCAAGGGCGTTTTCCTCGGAATGAAGGCGGTGATCCCCGAGCTTCGCAAGCGAGGCGGTGGTGCGATCGTGAACCTGGCCTCCGTCGCAGGTGTCATGGGCGGGCCGACCGTCCCCGCCTATACCGCGAGCAAGCACGCTGTGATCGGTTTGACCAAATCCGCGGCGACCGGCTACGGATCCGACCTGATCCGAGTGAATGCGGTCGGGCCGGCACCCATCGATACGCGCATGATGCGTTCATTGGAGTCGGGCATGGCGCCGGGCGACGAAGCCCTCGTCAAGGCTGGAATCGAATCGCAGATTCCACTCGGGCGCTACGGGACGGCCGACGAAGTGGCGTCTGTAATCGCTTTTTTGTGTAGCGACGACGCGAGATATGTTTCAGGCTCGTTCTATACGGTGGACGGGGGCATGACGAACTATTGATTGAGCGGGGGGACCGACTGGGCTGGTCCCCGGTGCTTCGAGTGAACGTCGCCTTCGAACGGATACCGGACATCTACAACCATCCGAATGCCTCGGCCTCGATCGAGTCTTGTTGAGTCGCTCAGCAAGTCGCTACTTTGCACGACAAAGAGAGGTGCGATGGACGAGCAAGCCTTTTTTCTGGCCGCCGCAGTTTTTCTGATCGTCCTGACTTTCGCGATGGCTCGACTGGGGAGCTCGATTGGCGGCGGTGCCTGGGCAGCGTCGTGGTTCTGCCTTTTCTCGAGCGGGCTGGCCGTCCCGCTTTCCGTCAAGAGTCCGATCTTTCTGCCTGCCGTGCCCGCGCTCGGGACCGCTTTCGCGGTGCTCCTCTTCGGGGGAAGCCTGCTCTTTGCCGGGCGATGCGAGCGGTTCCCCCGCAAACTCGTGATGCTGGGTCTGCTCGTCGCCGCCCTGCGAATGATTGTTCAGCCCTTTGTCAGTTCGGGTACGAGTCAGGTCATCGGATCCGTTGTCATCACCGCCGCCGCACTCGGCTCCAGCGCAGTGCTGTTATGGCCGCAGGATCGAACAGCCCAACTTTGGGAGAGGATTCTCGGCTTCGCCTTTCCATCTCTTGCCGCGGTGTCGATCTTCTACTCGGCGAGTTGGCTAATGAATGAGCCTGCCCCAACGGCTCTAATGTGGTGGTTGCTCGTCTCCAACGGAATTGGTTTTCTCCAGGTCGGCGCATTCATCGAGCATGCCACGAATCGCATCGCGGCCCTTCGTTCGGAGGCGGATCGCTCCCGCTCTGCACACGCCGAAGTCGAGTCGCGATATCGAGAGTTCACCGAGCAAGCGAGCGAAATGATCACCGAGATGGATGAGACGGGGACGATCCTCTACGCGAACCCCGTTCATGAAACGACACTCGGCTTCAAGCTCGACGAGCTGGTCGGCCAACACGTCACGATGATCTTTCCGAGTGCGGTGACCATCGACTACGGCGCGGTGTTCAAGAATCAGGTATCGATGCCGCCGCATCAGCGAGTGATCGTTGTCCGCCATCGGACGGGCCGCGAGTTGACACTGGAATGCAATCTCCGCCCCTTCTCGCTGGCGTCGGGAGAGAACCGACTGATCGTGACCAGTCGCGATATTACAGACCGCATTGCTGCCGAGCGGGCGCGAGAAGAAGGCCGAGAGGAGCTCGAAACCCTCGTCGAGGAACAGAGCGTGGCCCTCGAGACATCATTGCAAGAACTCGAACGATCTCAGAGACTCGCCTCGATCGGCACTCTGGCTGCGGGAATCGCTCATCAAATCAACAACCCAATCGGGTCGATCCAAATGGGATCAGAGCTTGCTCTTTCGGCGGAGGGCAATTCGGATGAGCGTATTCTCTGGCGCCGTGCGATCGAAAACAGCATCGAGCAGGCGAAGCGATGCGGGCAGATCGTGTCGAGCGTACTGCAATTTGCGCGGAACGAGCCGACCCTGAAGAGCGAGCTGGATCTGGCCGACGTGCTTCATCGCGTGTGTGAACAGACCGAATCGTACGCGACGGACCAGCGAGCGACGATTGATCGGAGCGGGATCGAAGCGCCGCTTCCCGTTTTTGGGAGCGCGATCGAGCTAGAACAAGCGATTCTCAATATCGTGCGCAACGCGGCTGAGTCATCGAGCGATCGTGTGCGCATCGTGATTCGGGCCACTCGCGTTGCGGAACTCGTTCGTGTCACGATCGCAGATGACGGTCGCGGAATGGATCAGAAGGAAGTGGATCGAGCGTTCGATCCGTTCTTCACGACGCGATTGGGTCATGGCGGTACGGGTCTTGGCCTGAGTGTCGCCCACGGCATCATCACCGACCACGGCGGATCGCTCGCGGTCGAGAGTGAGCCCGGTGTCGGTACGAAGCTGATCCTGTCGATTCCCCTGCAGCGAACGTCTTAGCAGACGCGGTGTCGCGACGGCGCGAACGCGTAGGATGCTTCGGTGTTTAGGTATCCCGGGCTCGATCGGAAACGATCTCGAGGATTTCTTTGTCAGGTAGAAGCTCTTCAGCGAGCGAACGGAACGTGTCTGCCTTCTTATGTGAATCGGCACGGTCGGGACCGAGTCTCGACTCAAGCAGCGACTTCATCGTGGTCTGGGCAGCGGTTCACTTCGACCGTGACATGGACGAGTTCCGAACGGTCGCTGACGAGCTCTTTATAGAATTCGGGCGGGCGGGGCGCATCGCTCACGATGGAGGCGACCATGGCGAGTTTGCCGGGGCCAAGCGGCCAGATGTGGAGATCCGAGACCAGGTCTCCTGAATCGCCGCGCTCGAGTGCGGCGCGAATCGAAGCGAAGGTTTCGGTTGGAACAGAACCATCCAACAAGATGGCGGAGGTGTCGCGCAACAGGCTGAACGACCAGCGTGCGATCACCAGCGAGCCAACAACGCCCATCAACGGATCCATCCAGACCCAGCCATAGAACTTTCCGGTGAGCAAAGCGAAGATGGCGGTTCCCGATGTCAAGGTGTCTGCCAGGACATGCAAGTAGGCGGCGCGACGGTTGTGATCGTGGTGGTGGTGTTCGTGGTGTCCAGCCATTGAGGGCCCGTGTTCATGGGGTTCTTCCCTGAGCAGGTAGGCGGACAATAAATTCACGAGCAATCCGACGACGGCGACGAGAATCGCCTCGTTGAAGCTGATGGTGAGCGGTTCGAAGAATCGTCCGACCGACTCCCAGGCAATCAGCGCGGCAATGACAGCCAGCAGGATTGCGCTTGAGTACCCGCCGAGAACGCTCACCTTCCAGGTCCCGAAGGAGTAGCGAGCGTTTCCGGCATTTCGCCGGGCGTAGAGATAGGCGAATGCCGTGATGCTCAGTGCAGAGGCGTGGCTCGCCATGTGCCAGCCGTCCGCCAGGAGTGCCATCGAGTTGAAGACACTGCCCGCCGCGATTTCGGCCACCATCATGACAGCGGTGAGAGCGATGACGATGCGAGTCTGGCGTTCGCCGCGCCGGTGACTGGCGGGCACGAAGTCATGGGAATGATGCCATCGGCTGGGATTCTGCTCGTGCATGTCTGCCTCTCGCGGTCCGAGCCATTTCAGAAGCTGGCCACGCCAGCGACGATGGAGTGCCCTCGTCGTGCATTGTTGCTCATCCGGTGCAACATTGCGTTCGCGATGTCCCGTCTGGCGCGCCGACGCGCTCGACCAGACGAGCAACGACCCGCCACAGGACACACGCTACGATGGGGCGGTGAAGACTATTTTTCGAGGGACGAGGGAAATGATGACGAGGAAAATCGTTCTGGCCGCAATCTCCGTTCTTCTGGTTCCCATCCTCCTGGGAAGGCCCGTCGCCATTGCGGATGATGCTCCGGAAATTGGGGTCCAACTCGCCGAAGGTCTTTGGCTCTTCGACATCAGTGTCCGAATGCCGATGCAGTCCTCGCCCACGATTCAGACGATGAAGGCATGTGTCGGAAGCGAACCGTTGACGGCATCGAGGCTCATGCCCTGGGCCGAGAAACAGGGCTGCAAGATCAGAGGTGTCAAAGAGATCGAAAATGGAATCAAGTGGAAGCTTCGTTGCAGCGTCAATGGTCAGAAATCAAAGGGAAAGGGCGAATTTACGGTCGTCGGAGAAGAGGGGAGTGGCAAGGCACGGGTCAATTTCGAGATGGCGGGGCAGCGCATGTCGATCACTACGAAGTGGGATGCGAAGCGATTGGGATCGTGCCCGGATGCGGGCGAAGTCAGCTTCACGCCTACAGCCGCAGAGTCCGCCGAGAAGGAGTAGTTGCATCGCGCGGCCCAGCTCGCGCGTTCGCCCAACCCTCGCCGTGGGCTAGATCACTTTCAGTGCCCCAAGCTCGTGGAGATATCGGTAGAGATGTCGCACCCGACCGTGTGGCTCGATGTTCTTTACAGTGGCGACGCCCGTTTCAGGAAGCTTCCACTGGCTACTTCGATCAGCAAGATCCGAGAGCTGAGACCGCAGCGCATCGACTTCAATCGACACGACATACAGCCGCACATCCGTACTCAATAATCGGCTGATGGCCTCCACCAATCCGCCATCCAGGTTGTCGTAAGATGCTTCGTCGAAGGTTTGCATCAGGTTCAAGAGGCTCATCGCAAAGCGAATGGGTTGATCGCTATATCGTCTCAAATACGGGGTGAGATGATAGGTCTCGGTAAAGCGAGTCAGGAGAATGGGCCGCCCACACGCGCGAAGCCGACAGACGCATTCGATGATCTCTGAATTGGAGAGCGTTTCGCCGCCGGCCGGATCCTCAAGCGATATCTCGTAGATGGCGATGGGATCGCGTCGGGCATCCGGGGCTTCGCTGGAAAGGGCCGTGGTACTCGCCTCGACGGTGCGTCCGTAGTCTTTGTTCGCCTCGGAGAAGGAGCCGCGCTCGACGACGATCGGCCGTTTATAGACAGTGGACATCGGATCCGTTGTTCCGTCTCCGGCGGCGTAGATGACGGCTTGAGTGAGTCCGGCTCGGAGCAGCCCCAGCGGCGCGTCGACGGAGCGATAGGAGTCGAAGGCGCTGCCCGCGAACTCGATGTGGTCGACTTCGATTCGATCGATTCCGATTCCCTCGCGCAGACTCTCAAGGAAAGTTGACATGCTCTCGCGTCGGAAGAAAGCGGCGTGGATCAGGTTGACGCCTAATACACCGACGGCCTGCTGTTGCATGAGGTTGGTCGGATCGACCATACCGACGTGGAGTTGAACGCAGGAAGGCTCGGATCCCGGCTCGGGCTGAAAGCGCAGGCCCATCCATCCGTGGCAGACGTTGGTTCCTTTGAAGTTGCGCGCTGAGAGCGTGTCGGCGAAGGCGAAGAAGGTGCTGTCAGGGCCACGCTCGTCGGAGACTTGTGCCACGAGGCGTTCATATTCGACGCCGAGCATCGCGTCGAGGCGGTCCCTTGCGACATAACGGCTGCTTTGCCCGTAGAGGGCGTCGCTGACCGCCATGTCGTAGGCGGAGAGCGTCTTGGCCACGGTGCCCGCGGCCGCCCCTACCCGGAAGAACCAGCGGGCGACCTCCTGGCCAGCGCCGATCTCGGCGATCACACCATATTTCAGGGGGTCGAGGTTGAGGGCAAGGGCCTTGTGATGGGTGTCGAGTATTTCGGTCATGGTGCTTTAGACTACAGCCATTCAGTCAGCTGCGCGCCCCGCGAATGAGCCGCCCGGGATGAGCCCCTGTCGGTTCATCATTTTCGATCGTGATCTCGCCGGATACGATCGTCGCGCGATAGCCCCGCGCGCGTTGCATGAAGCGCTTTCCGCCGGCGGGTAGATCGTGAATCATGATCGGTGGTTCGAGGCGAAGATTCTCGAGGTCGATCAGGTTGAGATCGGCCTTCTTGCCGACTTCGATGGTTCCCCGGTCTCCCAACCCGTAGAGGTCTGCCGTGTCCTTTGACATCCGTTTGACCGCGAATTCGAGGGGAATCCGTTCGCCCCGGGTTCGATCGCGAACCCAATGGGTCAACATGAAAGTCTGGATCGACGCATCACAGATCATCCCACAATGTGCTCCGCCGTCGCCGAGCCCAAGGGCCGCGCGGGGGTGGAACATCATTTCGCGAATGGGTTCGCAGTCGCCGCCCGCGTAGTTGAGCAGTGGCACCAGAAAGAGTTCCCGGCCGTCGCGTTCGAGCATCCGGTCGTAGAAGAGTTCGATCGCGTCGACTCCCTTGCTGGCGGCGATCGCCTCGATCGAGTCTTCGTAGGCGGGCTCGTAGTTGGGCGGGTCGCCCATCGGAAACATCCGCCCGAGTTGACCGAGCAGCATTGAAGTCTCGGGATTGGCTTCGGCGAGAATCTTCTTCTTCGTTTCGGGGTCACGCAGTCGTTCGATGCGCTCCTCGAAGGAGAGATCGAGCAGCACCGAAAATGTCGGGCATGCGGCGAGGGGGTGGACCTCGGTTTGATGTCCGATCAAGAATCCAAAGGGTCGGCCGGCCACCTGGGGAAAGACCTCGGCGCCCTCTTCGACGGCCGCGGCTGAACTGGCCAACAATTCGCGCCAGAGATCGGGGGCCGCGTCGACCTGAAGCATGGCGAAGGTCACGGGTCGGCCGATCTCTTTGGATAGGCGAACCATCCACTCGAGTTCTTTGGCTGGGGCCGCGATGTCCTCGCCGGCCGCACCTGCGCCCGCCACTTCAAAGATTCCAGTGCCGAGCTCGCCTAATACCCGGCCGATTCCGAAGAGTTCGTCCTCTGCGGCGAAAGTACCAGGTACGGGCTCTCCCGTGATCGCAGTATGGGCGATGGTGCGAGAGGTGGAAAAACCCAGGGCGCCGGCTGCGATGCCTTCCTTGACGATCGCCGCCATCTCTTCGATGTCCTTCGGCGTTGCGGGCTCATTGTCCGCGCCCCGCTTTCCCATCACATAAGTGCGAACCGACCCGTGTGGTACCTGGGTGGCGACATCGAGCGAAAACTTCAAACGGTCGAGCGTGTCGAGGTATTCGGGGAAGGTCTGCCACGACCATTTGATGCCTTCATGCAGGGCGGCGCCGGGAATGTCCTCGACGCCCTCCATCAGGCCGATCAAGAAGTCTTCCTGACCCGGCTCGACCGGTGCAAAGCCAACGCCACAATTTCCCATCACAACGGTGGTGACGCCGTGATAGCAAGAAGGCGCAAGTTGCGGGTCCCAGGTGGCCTGTCCATCGTAGTGGGTGTGGATGTCGACGAAGCCGGGCGTCACCGCAAGTCCGGCCGCATCGATCTCCCGGGCACCGTCGCCCTTGATGGATCCCACCGCAGCGATCTTGCCGTCCCGGATTGCGATATCGCCGATGAAGGCGCTGTCCCCGGTTCCGTCGATGATCTTCCCGCCGCGGATCACGAGATCGTATGACATGACACTCTCCGGTTGGTTGTGAGACGCTTGACCGGCCGCCTGGATTCAAGCGGCCGGAAACCAGATCTCAGCCGAGTTGCGAAATGACGTTCTCGCCGAAGGACTGGATGTTCTCAGCGGGATTGCCCTGGCCGAGGGCCTGAACAGGCACGATCAAACGGCCTACGCCTAGGTCTGCATATTGCTTGACGACGTCGAGATCCTTGGGGTTCGGCATCCACATCGCCGAGACTTCGATCTCTGCCCGATCGCGGCCCACGGCGTCACAGGCCTTGTCGAGCTGTTCGAGCTTCGGCGCGAGATCTTCGACGCTTGCGGTCGGGGCGAACCAGCCATTGCCGTACCGTGCGGTCCGCTCGAAGGCCTTGCCCTTCACGCCACCGATGACGACCGGAAAGGGATTTTGGATGGGGACCGGATAGCTCTTGAATCCGGTCCAATCGATAAAGTCGCTCTTGTGTTCGACGACTTCACCGGACCAGATCTTGCGCATCGCCTGGATGTAGTCATCGAAGCGCGCGCCACGACGTTCGAAGGGGGTTCCCACGGCGCGAAATTCTTCCTGAAGCCAACCGATGCCGACGCCTAGCATGAATCGGCCGCCCGATACGAAATCGAGGCTGGCGCTCTGTTTGGCGAGGTAGAGGGGATTGGCCTGGGAGAGAATGTTGACGCCGGTGCCGAGGCGGATCGTTTTGGTCTGTGCGGCGACCGCGGCAAGGGCGATCAGTGGGTCGATGAAATTGGTGTCCGGGTCGGCGCCCATCTTTCCGGTCGGGCTATAGGGGTATTTGGACTGATAATCGACGGGAACGATGACGTGTTCGAAAGTCCAGACGGATTCGAACCCGACCTTTTCGGCGAGCTGGGCGATACCGATCATGGCCTCTACATTCGGGACGGCGACATTGACGGGGATGAGTCCAATCTTCATGGGGGCTTCCTCTTTCTGGTTTCCAGGCGACGGAATCGACGATGAGTTCACTGGATCCGGGATCCTAGCATCACCGGAGCGCGCGCACGCGGGTCAGACGATTGGTTAGACTCGGGTTGCGGCGCCTGCAAATGGGTGTCGGGTAGAGGTCTTGGGAGGAAGCATGTCGAGCGAAGCAAATAAGAAAACAGTCGAGTCCCTGTGGCAGGCGCTCAGCGAGATGGATTGGGCGACGCTCAAGAGTTGCCTGACGGAGGACGTCTTCTATGAGGATGTGCCGACCGAAGACGCCGGTGCCCGCGGCCCAGAAAATGTCGTGAAACGCTTGGCCATCGCCTTTGACCATCTGGCCGACCACCAGCATACAATCCACCACCTGGTGGCCGAAGGCGATGTCGTATTCCTGGATCACACTGAAGTCTGGACCTTCAAGTCCGGCGAAATGGCGACCAACAAATTCGCCACGCTGCATGAGATGAAGGGCGGCAAGGTTGCGAAGTGGAGTGACTATTGGGACGTCTCGAGTTTTGTCGGGCAATTTCCAAAATCATTCCTCGAGGAAATGGCCAAGAGCAGTCAAGCCGATTTTTCGGACGCAGGGGATTGACCGCTCGATGCACCCGTCCAGCCGCGACGAAGGGTCGGCAGAGATGAAGAGGCGTCTTCGATTCCGCCCTCTCCATCTCCACCTCCACCTGCGTCAGGGTTTTCGCATTCCTTGGGTCCTGGCCCTGATCTGCGCCGTCGGCTTGACCGCCTGTACGAATTTTCGGCCGATCGATCCGAATCGGCCGGTTGAACTGTCCCTGGGTGAAGGCTTGCTCATCCTCGACATCGATACGGAGATACCACTCAGGCTGCTCCGGACATCACGTGGACGGATGAAGGATGTCGAAGCCGGTCGACATGTCTGGATCGTTCGCCTCGGTCGAGGACGACACATTTGGCGGGAGATTCAAATCGATATTCCGGGACGACAGAAGGGGTACTACAGGTACAGGGTCAGTCGAGATCCAGAATTCGAATTCGAGATCGAAGCAGGCAAGATCAACTACCCAGGGCAGCTTGTTATTCGCCGATACCGAGGGGCTGAACACGTTCCCAGTGGTCTGGTGATCCGCAACGTCAATCGGGCGGGCATGACGCTTCGTGCACTTCGGAAATCACATCCCGAGATCCTTCGGCAGTTCGAGCTCGTGCAGTCTGGCTCGAGCGAGGATGGTTTCCTCGAGCACTATTCCCGCGTCGTGGGTGAGCTCGTCGAAGCGGCGAAACCCGAGGACGCGCATGGGGATGATCAATGAAGCGATTTGGGGGTCTACGGGCGGTGCTCGTCGGATTCGTCTTTCTGGTTGGGGGCGCCGTCGTCGGTCCCTCCTACGGACAATTAGCCCCGACCAGTCTCTTTAAGTCGTCCGACGTGGTCTATGTGACGAGTAGCCCGAAGGGGAATTGGGTCGTTGCCAAGGTCTTCAAGGATGGCACCTACGGGTTGCTTGCACAGCGAATCGGAACGGCTCGCGTCAGCGTGATCCTTCGTTCTCAAGACGATATTGGTTCTGTGATCTGGATCGATGAGAACACAATGTATGTCGGGTTCGTCTCAGCCGGTGGAAGCCAGCGCGCCTGGCAGATGCAGATAACGAGGCTGGTTGACTCCGCGGACGAGATCATCGCGGAGTATGAGACGATTCAAGTTCGTGGGCGAATGGCCGATTCCCTCCCGCTCGTCGAAAATGAGGTGTTGTGGGAGTTTCGTGTTGACGGAGAAACCTCCATCCACCGTGTCAGTTTGTCGGACTTGAAAGAAAATTCGACCTCGGGAAGATGGAGAAACCGAAAGCGATTCGGGGTCGGCGAGGAGGTCGCACGGGTCGAAGGAGATATCGATCGTTGGATTCTCGACAAGTCCGGGATGCCTCGCGCGGCACTTCGCCGAGACGAGAGTGGATTCACGACCCTGACTCGAGATCCCGAGTCCAACGACTGGCGGGAGGTCTATCAATTCGACGGGTCGAACGAGAAGCTCGCGCTCTACCCGTGGGCGATCGAGAGCGACGGGCGCGAGTTGATCGTGGCGGCCTACAACGGCCACGATACGTTAGGTCTGCATGTATTCGATATTGCCGAATCGAAGATCGTCCGAGAACTTCTCGTGCGGTCGGATGTTGATATCACCAGTGTGATTGTTGACTACGCGAATCGCGAGCTGATTGCGGGTGCCTATGAGGACAACGGAGAGACCCACTATCACTATCTCGAGGGCTACGCGGAACGGTATCTCGGCGAGATCAAGGACCGGCTTCGCAAGAGCAGCGTTTCCGTCGTTTCCAGCAATGACGATCGAACACGTTTCGTTCTTTGGGTCTCGGGAGCTCGGAATCCGGGAATCTACTACTACCATGACTCCAAGACCGGAGAGCTTCTCGAAATTGCGAAGGCCTACCAGAGTCTTGATCCCGAAGATCTGGTGGAAGTCGAATCGTTTCGGGCAACGTCAGAGGATGGATTGTCTGTCGAGGCCTTCCTTGCACTGCCCAAGGAGATTCCCGAAGGTGGAGCCCCGCTCGTCGTCATTCCTCACGGTGGTCCCCTCGGCGTTCGAGACAGTCGCGAGTTCAATCCACTGCTCCAATACCTGGCGAGTTGGGGCTTTGCCGTCTTGAACGTGAACTATCGCGGCTCCTCTGGATATGGTCTCGAGTTCGAGGAAGCGGGCAAGCGACAATGGGCACTCGGGATCGAGGATGACATTGACGCCGCGACCGAGGTGGCGATGGCGCGATCCGAGATCGATGAGACGCGTCTTTGTATCGCAGGCGGGAGCTATGGCGGGTTTTCTGCTCTCGCGAGTATCGTTCGCCATCAGTCTCGCTATCGATGCGCGGTGACCATCAATGGCGTGACGGATATTCCCCTCCTCTTCGAATCCAGCGACTGGTCCTACATCGAGGAGATCCTGCCCATTCAGAAGGAAGCGATCGGGGACGTGAAAGCCAATCGTCAGGCTCTCATGCGGGATTCGCCGCTTTACCATGTCGACCAGATCGAGACGCCGGTCATGATCATCTACGGGACCGAAGATGTACGCGTCGATCCCGACCATGCTCATCGGCTCATGCTGATGATGAACCTACTCGGGAAGAAATTCGAGGCGATCGAGGTCGTCGGCGCCGCACACTCGTTCACCGATTTGGAAAGCCAGCATGTCTTTCCGAAGATGCTCGAATTCCTGTCCAAATATCTGATGCCCGTCGATCCGGTCGAGCTGGAGTCGAATCCCTAGCGAGTCGATCTTCGACCGATCAATCCGCCAACGCCGCGCACCAACCAACGGGGGTAGAGTCCGACCGACCCCGCCAGCATCCGATTCGGTAGTCCCGGAACCACGACGGCCCGGCCCGCGACACAAGCCTCGAAGCCCTCCCTTGCGACATCTTCGACATCAGAGATGAAAAGTGTCGGCAGACTGCGAACACTGTCATGCTCGTTATGTGCGCGGTCGTACATATCGGTCTTCGTAATGCCGGGACAGAGCGCCGTCACGGTCACGCCGGTTCCCTTCAATTCTTCGGAGAGCGATTCGGATAGCGACAACACGAAGGCCTTGCTGGCCGCATAAAGCGCTAACGAGGGCACCGGTTGAAACGACGACGTCGAGGCGACGTTCAAGATGCGTCCCCGACCACGACTGACCATTGCCGGCAACAGTCGCCTGGTCAGGGAAGCCAGTACGACGACGTTCAGTTGCAGCAATCGCTCGTGCCGGTCGATCTCGATTTCTGCGAAGCCGCCCATGTCCAACAAGCCGGCGTTGTTGACCAGGATATCTACGCGCAGGTCGCTGTCCAGGAGCTGCTGAACCAGCATTGCCGGGGCATCCGGCGTGAGCAGATCCATCGACATGACTTCGACGCGAACGCCGTGTTCGCTCCGGCAACGTTCGGCCAGGGCTTCGAGTTGTGGCGCGCGGCGCGCGACGAGTACCAGATCGTATGAATGCGCGGCGAAAACGCGCGCTAGTTCAAGGCCGATTCCACCCGAGGCGCCCGTAATGAGTACGGTTTCGCAGCTATCCGTCATGCTTGCACCTCACAATACGCTGTGGTGGGGCCGGTTTGATTGAAGGCGGCACGGCCTATTGCGACCCGTGCCGAACCGTCCCTCAGTCCTTGCCCTGCTCTGGAACGCCCGCCGAGAGATTCGAGAAAAGTTCCTCGCGTCTTTGTTCGTCGACCTCGTCGCCTCCGCCAGCGCCGAGCGTCGCCGTCATTCCGCCGTCGACGGGATAGGCGGCACCGGTCACGAAAGAGGATCGGTCGCTCGCCAGGAACGAGACCAGTTGGGCCACTTCGTCCGGTTGGCCGACGCGGCCTAGCAGATGACCTCGGCCGAGTAGGTTCGTGATTTCCTCGACGCCATGGGCCGGTCCGAGGATCGGTGTGTCGATCACGCCTGGGCAGACCGCGTTCACGCGTACATTGAGCGAGGCGAATTCGGCCGCCGCAGACTTCACGAGGCCAACGACGCCGTGTTTGGCCGCAAAATAGGAGGGCATGTTCGTGCCGCCACGAAGGCCCGCGACGGAGGCAGTACAGATGATCGATCCGCGCCCCGCTTCGACCATGGGCTCGATCACCGCGCGCATGCCGAGAAAGACGCTGCGCAGGTCGACGGCGATGACCTGATCCCAGTCCTCGACGCTGCCACCGCGAATCGTCGAACCCCGTGCGATGCCCGCATTCAGGTAGGCCACGTCGAGTGCGCCGAAGGCTTCGAGGGTTGCGGCGACCATCGCGTCGTTCCCGGCGACACTCGCCACGTCGGTCGTACAGGCGATGGCTTCTCCGCCAGAATCTTTGATCTCCTGTGCGACTTTTTCGGCACCGGGGCCATCGAGGTCGGCGACGCAGACGCGCGCTCCCTCTCGAGCGAAAAGCAGGGCGGTGGCGCGACCGAGGCCCGAGGCGCCTCCGGTGACGAGGGTGGTTTGACCGGAATGAAGCGAGGACGACGAGGACGACATTGTTGCTCCTTGTGTGACGATTGTGGCTAGTGCGACCGGATCGACTAGCAGATCAGAGAAGAAGGGCGCGTTAGATCGGTATCGGGTCTAGCCGGCGAGTGGGCCGACGATCTCCTTGGCGAAGTTTTCGAGGACAGCCTTGTCGCCGCCTTGAATGACGATAAAGCTGATGCCGGTTTCCTCGCGCCGCTTTTCGAGGCGTTCGCGAATCTCCTGGGCCGATCCAGTCAGGAAGAGCGGGCAGTCGGCAACTTCGTCGACGGTCATGCCGCTATTGCCGGCAATTCCCGCCCGAAGGCCGGCGACGTCGTCGGCGATCGCGGTGACAAAGGTGAGCGAGTTGAACTCGATGTCGTCGGGATTTCGGCCAGCGGCCTCGGCGCCTTCGCGAACCCAGCCGATCTTCTCGAGGATGCGTTCCCGCGTACTATCGGCGGGGGTGTCCTTCGTGACCTTGCCTTCGATGAGCTTCGGGTTGATTCCCACGATGTCGGCATAACGTCCAGCCAGGCGCAGGACGCGAGGACCGCCACCGCCAATCAGGATGGGCGGGCGCGCCTGTCCCTGAAGGTCCGTTGCGACGGCGATTTCCTTCGTCGAATAGTACTCGCCTTCGAAGCTCGTCTTCTCGTTCTCCCACATGGAGGTGATGATCTGAAGCGCTTCTTCGAGGCGCGCGATCCGAATACCCGGGCGATCGTATTGCATGCCGGCTTCGACGTAGTCCGTCTCCATCCATCCCGCCCCGAGTCCGAAGATGTGTCGGCCCGCGGACATCACCTGAAGAGTGGCGGCAGCCTTGGCGAACACAACCGGGTGTCGATAGTCGACGTCATAGACGAGGGAACCCACATTCAGCTTCTCGGTCACGGCAGAAATCGCCGCCAGGGATGTTGTCGGATCCCATTGGGGACCAAAGTGATCGGGCACAAAGATCGAGTCGTACCCCATCGACTCCATCTGGCGGACGTCGGCTTGCCAGCTGTCGGCGGGAAGACTGTTGATTTGAACTCCGAATCGGAAGGGATGGGGCATCTGTTCTCCTAGGCAGGGCGTCGTATTGAGGGCCAGAGTCTAGTCGAAGTTTGTCCCCGGGCCGATCGATGTATGATGATTCAGTTCGCCCGTGAAACGCACCCCGACCCTGAAGGAGCTTGCCATGAGTACTGCCGAGACGGAGATCTCCGGCCCCTCGCCGACCTACGCCGCTGGCCGCCGACTCTTCGATGCCGACAGCCATATCATGGAGTTGCCCGACTTCCTTTCGAGCCATGCAGACCCGGCCATGCGCGATCGACTTCCGCCGATCGACTACGCAGTCTCTTCCGTAGACGAGGGCGAGGCCTGGCGCCTGGCGAAAGCCGGGGGCCACGATCGAGCCTACGCCGATGAACTCGAGGCCCTTGGGGGCGAGGGATTGATCCGCGGGCCGAAGGAAGAGAAGGCCCTCGGCGCCTTTGATTCTGCGGATCGAAAGCGTGCCCTCGATCTATTGGGCTTCGAACGGCAGTTGGTCTTCTCGACGCTCAGCGGGACGGTCGTCTTCGACCACCGCCTCGATCCCGACCTTCAATACGGTGCCGCCCGCGCACACAACCGGGGCATGACGGACTTTTGCTCCGATGATCCGCGCCTGATGGCGGTCGCCAGCATTCCGCTTCAGGACCCCTCGCTCGCGATCGCCGAACTCGACGAGGTGATCAAGACCGGCATGAATGCGGTCTGGGTTCCACATCGCGACGCCGGCGGTCGTTCGCCCGGACATCGCGACTTCGATCCCTTCTGGGCAAAGCTGGCCGAAGCCGGCGTGCCCTTCGTGCTTCATGTAGGCGGCTATCCCTTGCAACTTCCCAAGGCCTGGAGCAATACCGGAAGCGAAGAAGTTCGGGATTGGATGGGCGGCGGCGAGAATGTTCGCGGCAAGGATTTCACGGTGATGCACCACGCGCCGGAGCGATTCATTTCCGCCATGGTGCTCGACGGTGTCTTTCAGCGCTTCCCGATGTTGAAGGGTGCGGCGGTGGAGCTCGGTGCGGGTTGGGCGCCCGCTTTGCTAGAGCGTCTTGATGATCTCGTCGAGGTCTTTGGCCGTTCGGAACCCGCGCTCCGGGAGCTGAAACGTCCGCCGTCCGAACAACTACTTGGCCAGTTTGCGTTCACGCCCTTCGTTTTCGAGGATGTCGGAAAACTGATCGCGAAATCGAGCCCGGATCTCTACCTCTTTTCGAGCGACTATCCCCACGCAGAGGGCGGGCGAAATCCGATCGCGCGTTTTGAAAAATGTATCGGGCATCTCGACGAAGATATTCAGACGAAATTTTGGTCGGGGAATTTCGAACAGATTTTCTAGTTTCCCCTTCGCTCGATTTCGACCGGATAGCGTTGCGAACGGCGATCGTCCGGAATACCAAGTGCCCGGTCAGGAGATCCGATTGTCCAATATTCCGAAATTTGTGGCCTACGCGGCGGCGTTCGAGAAAGCCTACGAAGACAATGAATGGGACGCGCTCGAAGCGTTCTTTGGCGAGGACGTCGTCTATCAAGTCGGACTCCCACTTCTTGGCGCGGAACGCATCGAGGGTCGAGATGCCTTGCTCGCCTGGTTCCCGGACGTCCTCGACCGATTCGATCGAAAGTTCGACAGTCGCGCATTGAAGCCTCTCGACGGTCCGAGGGAGGAGGGCGACGAGGTCTGGCTTCGTGGTGCGGCGACCTATCGGGCCGAGGGACTTCCCGATTTCGTTCTCGTGTTGGAGGAGACGCTGCGCTTCGAAGGCGGTCTCATCGTTCATCTCGAGGATTGCTACAGCACGGAGATGGCGGACCAAACGGAACGATTCGTTCGCGACCACGGCGCCACGATCGGGCTCGAACTCACGACCGATTGATCAAACGAAGCGTTCGCATCCGGTTGATCGCGGCTGCGATTTCGAATCGTCGCGGTCGCGCGAAGGAACCCGGGTGCCGTTCCGAGCGAGCACCGGGCTGACGGCCGGCTTGATGGTCAGGGTGGCGGTCAGAATTGCGCGCCGTGACGCGGTACGGATCGAGGGCGTCGAGTCCTTCGGTGTCGAAGAAGCGGTCGAGTGCATCGAGCGTTTCGGCGAGCGAGCGGTCTCGGCCCATCATGTGGGATGCCGCGAGCTCGATGGCCGCCCCGATGGCCCGGGTCTGACTTGGATCGAAGAGCTGTTCGAGGCCGCGTAGGTCGATTTCCGTCGTACCGTAGACGATCTCCTCACAGCCGCGGGCCGAGATCTTCGTCTCGCGACGCCCGCGCCGTGGATCGAAGCTCGACGGATCGGGGGTCCTGTTCCTCGGGCGCTGAAGCGCCGAGCGAGGGTCGCCGGCGGGCTCGCCGGGGCAGCGTTCAGCGATCGCCTTCGCCCGCTCTGTGACGTCCCGCGCTTGATAGGCCTTCATCTCGATCACGGCGTCGGCGACTTCGAAATAGTCGCCGGATCCGCCCATGACTAACACTGTCGAGATTCCGAAACGATCGTATAGCTCGCGAATGCGATCGAGGAAGGGTGTGATGGGTTCGTCTCGCGGGTGGATCAGCGCTCTCATCTTGGCATCGCGAACCATGAAATTCGTGGCCGAGGTATCCTCGTCGAGCAGCAATCCTGTCGCACCCGCTTCGATCGCCTCGACGATATTCGCTGCTTGACTGGTGCTACCGCTGGCATCGCTTGTGGAAAACGACCGGGTCGAGCGCGGCGACGGATCGCTCGGTCCGGCGGGTAGATGATCGACAAATCCCTGGATGTCGACACCGCAAACGCTGCGGCCGTCTTCCGCTCTGATCTTGACCAGACTTGGATCGCTCACGACTGTCTCCCGACCATCGCCGGGCACGTGCGGCGAAATGGCCCGCTCGAGGGCCCGCAGTAGCGTCGACTTGCCGTGGTAGCCGCCGCCTACGAGAAGGACGACCCCACGCGGAAGTCCCATTCCGCGCCAGATTCGTCCGGGCGCACCGGCGTCTGCATGGGGAACTTCGATTTCGACCGTGAAGGCTTCGGGGGACTGAAAAGGCAGGGCTGAGTGCGTTGGCATCGGGCCTTCGCTGGCACCACTTTCCCTCGGTAGGATGGCACCGTTGCCAACAAAGGCGAGCAAGCCGCGGCGCCCCAGTGTGTCGCGAACGAATTCCTGGTTTTCGATGCAATCGACGAAGTGAAGGAAGTCGTCGTCGCAGTCGCGTCCTTCCGTCGTGCTGCGATCGATCCAGGCGCGCGTGACGATCTTCGGCAGGAGTTCTAGCAGCAGCCGCGCGGCCTCCGCTCCCAGGACACGCCGTCCCGCCGCGGGCAGGCCCAGCTCGATTCGTGCTTCGACGAAGTCGTCGCCGAAAACGACGGCCGTGCGTTCGAGCACTTCGGCGCCGCCCGCATCGATCGTGATCAACCCGCCCTTGCCCGTACCTGTTCGCGGCGGACGGACGAGTTGGATGGCGTCCCGAAAGGCGCGGGCTAGCCATGCGGCGCTCGCCATGCGGCGCGTGCGATTGGCCAAGGCGGTGCCGGGGAGCCCGATCAGATCCTGGTCGAGGCGGACGCGTAATTTTGAAGGCGCCGCGAAGGGATCCGCCTGAACCCGATCGACGAAGAGCGTGAACTCCGCATAGCGCCATGCGCCTTCGATGTCGCGGTATGCCTTGTAGCCGCGTCCGCTAATGCGATCGAGTGTCGCTGCCAGTTCTGCGGATCCGTTCATTGCCGGCTATCGGGTGACCTCGGGGTCGAGGCTCTTTCCCCAGCGTGCGAAGCGCGGCTTGTAATAGTGGTCGGGGTCGAGTGAGAGTGCGACATGGGTCACGCGTCCGTAGATGTCGTCGAGGGGGACGGGTCCGATGAACCGGGAATCACGACTTTGATCTCGGTTGTCGCCCAGGAAGAAATAGTGGCCGTCAGGTACCGTGAATTCCGGAAATGAATCGGAATAGCCTGCCAGCGCAGGAATCACGGAGACGGCATGTGGATGATCGTCGAGGCGTTCCGTTCGGACGATGGGAGGAATGTTACGGTCGTTAGGTCGCAGGGGGGGGAGGCCTCGGATGACTTCCTCGTAGGCCAGAAGATGTCCATTGAGCGTTAGGCGATTCGCGCGCATCGAAATGCGGTCTCCGGGGAGCCCCACGATTCGCTTGACCAGCCGGATTCCGTCGTCCGGGGAGACAAAGGTCACGACGTCCCCGCGCGAAGGCGCGTCCCAGCGAGCGATCCAGGACATCGTGAGCGGCACGCGCAATCCATAGGCGAGTTTGTTGACCCAGATCCGATCTCCCTCGAGAATCGTCGGCCGCATCGATCCACTCGGCACATCGTTCCAATCCGCAATCGCGGACCGCAATGGCACGACGATCGCGATCACGATCAGAATGGGTACGAGTGTCTCGCGAATGAAGCCCCGGCCAGCCCCCTCGCGGAGCGGCTCCTCCGCCCGTCGACCGTGGTGGCCGCGCTCGCTGTCGTCGCTGTTGTCGGAGTCGTTCGCCTGTTCGTCCGTCACCATTTCTCCAGCCTTCGTTGGCCTGTTCGGGGGATTGAGGCGCCGCTGGGCGCCCGAAGGTTCGGTGGCAACCTTAATCTAGACGATTCGGCCTTGCTGTACCGCCGGCCGCTCCACGAACACGTCGCGGAACCGGCGTGAGTGGATGCGCAACTTGGGGCACAAGCGCTTGGAGCCGGCCCCAAGACCCCTTTCCGAGTGAGGGGCCCGAAGGCGTGTGCATCGCGCCCGAAGGTGGGGGCGGGTAGGCTTTTAGTTGCTGAAATCACGAAATGGGCGGCCGTGACGGACAAGCACGTGCCAGAGGAGTTTCAATTCCTGAAGCACCTCGTCGCAAGTGCCGCGGTCACGATATGAATCGGGATCCTCTTTGAGCGCCACAGCGGCGGCTCCAATCATGCTTGCGTCGACGTGTTGTCTCGACGAGATCCGTCGCGCGAGTGACGGCATCGTCGGTCCTCGAAAATCACTGGGCACTTCATCGAGGGCCAGCGCAAAACCGACATGCCAATGGAGGCCAACGTCGTAGCGAAGGCAGAGCGCTTCGAGGAGATCGCCGGTCTGGGTTCCAGCGAAGCAGGGATCCGCGACGAGAATCTCTGCGTCGGCCCCGACCGACACGTCACCGTGGACCTGTGCCTCGACGTAGTGGTCCAGGTTTCGACCCGGGGCTGCGGCGGAGGGATCCATGAAGGGCTGGCTGAGTCGGGTCGCCAGATGGTCGACCAGCCGCGTGGTTGTCACGTCGCGCTCGCCTAACGCCGACTCGTTCACGAATGCATCCTGCAGCAGGGCCGAAGCGATATCGGAGAAGGCTTCGAGGGTACCCTTTTGATCAGGGTTCTCGTGGGAGTCGAGATAGGTAAAGCTGCATCGGTGTGAGGCTTCCTGCGAGAGCACGAGGCGGCAGGACCCGAAACGCGGAGACGGTCCGTCCGCATGCAACATGAGGTCGAGGGCGCCATATTTGGGTCGCTCAGCGGCCGTGGATCCCGGCGCCTCGTAAGCGTCCCCGAAGATCTCTTTCTCCCAGCGCTGCCGGGCGCCGCCCGGGTAGGCGGACAGCCCGCCATTCGAGATCCGGGTCTCGAATTGCGAGCGATAGACGCCTTCGTCGAGCAAGGCGGCCGCCACGCTTCGGCCGCCGGGACCCGGTCGGTCGGGATGGAAGTGCAAGGCGACTCGCGCATGGGACGCGATCTGGTCGACGGCCTGGTCGAATCGTTCCCGGCCGATATCGGACATCTGCAGGATGTGTTCGATCTGCTCTTCAGCCTCGGAGGCCCGCAGCCCAGCTCGGCGGGCGACGCACTCCAAGGCCGCCGCCTGGGAGGTCGTGAGGGAAGTCTTAAGGGAGGTCTTTACGGAGGTCGCACGGGAGGTCGCAGGGAAGGGCGTCGTGGATTTCGAGTGCGTCATCCATTCAAATCTAGTCCAAGCGCCAGCTGCGTACCTGCCGGGTCTCGAAAACCCGCAGTCGAAAGGGTTGGCGGGAGTCGATCGAGGCCTTGGCGGCGAGCCCAGAGTTTGAACAGGTCGGCGATCTGCTCGGCGAAACGGCCTTCTCCACGCATCCGCGTGCCGAAGCGCGGATCGTTCAGACGGCCGCCGCGAAGGGATTCGAGACGGCTGAGGACTTTCTTGCGACGCAAGGGGCGATGGGTGAGGAGCCAGTCGTCGAAGAGTTCACGGAGGCCGTGGGGTAGACGCAAGACGACGTGGCCGGCCCACTCCGCGCCGGCCGAAGCGGCCGCTTCGAGCAGCGCCGGGGTCTCCATATCCGTTAGCCCCGGAATAATCGGCGCGACCATGACGCCGGTTGGAATTCCGGCCGCTGCGAGTTTTTCGACCGCTCGCAGACGCTCGACCGAGGAGGAGGCGCGCGGCTCGAGGGCGCGTTGAAGGTCGGGGTTCAGAGTCGTGATGCTGAGTGCGACGGAGATCGCATTGTCCTCGGCAAGTTCTTTGAAGAGGTCGATATCGCGTGTGACGAGCGCGCTCTTGGTAATGATCGAGATCGGATTTCGAAATTCAGCAAAAACCTCGACACATCCTCGGGTGATCTGCAATCGGCGCTCGAGTGGTTGATAGGCGTCCGTTACCCCTGATAGGGCGACGACACGAGGCTTCCAACGGGGCGCGGACAACGCACGCCGCAACAACTCCGGCGCACGCTCCTTGACGAGGATCTTCGTCTCGAAATCGAGTCCAGCAGAATATCCGAGATACTCATGGCTGGGTCTCGCATAACAATAGGCGCAGCCGTGTTCGCAGCCGCGATAGGGATTCAGGCTGGCGTCGAAGGGAATGTCGGGACTCTGGTTCGTCGAGATCACGGTCCGGGAGGGATCGGGAATGGCCTCGGTCCGATGGGTCGACTGCGGATGCGCGTCGGCTGAATTCTTCGGTTCTCCGTCGCTTCCCTGCTCGTTCGCGCGCTCTTCGGCAAGCGCTTCGAGGTCGGGTTCGATTCGCCGTCGCTCGAATCGCCCGGTGGGGTTGGCGCGCGCCCCGCGCCCCTTGCGCGCCGGCCGAAGCGCTGGGGGCTCGATCTCTTGAAGTGGATTGGGCCGAATGCGATCCATGAGGCGAAAATAGGGCGAAAGAGTATTTGTGACAAGACCGGGTCGTTCTCATTGCTCCGCGAGATATCGCTCAAATTCCGGTCCGGCTGCAGCGTCGAAGCGTCTCGCGATCGTCAGCTCCTCCGCGACCTGGCGCAGCACTCGGCTTCCTGCCGCCAGTGGGTGGATCTCGAAGAAGTCCTTGATGTCGGGGCCCATGCGGAAGGGCAGCGCTTTGGCGGTGGCGGCGGCGAGTCGCGCGAGAAGAATGGGTGGCATTTCCTTCTCGAGCCGGCGCCAGCACTTCTTGAGATGTCGCCAAGTGTCTTCGGCGGCTGTCGGTCGAGCGAGCAGGGCGGCGAGCAGCGCGGCGCGATCCGCGACCGGTGCGAGCGTTGTGTCGAGGCTCGCAGTCAAACTGGCCCGCAGCAGCGTCGGCTCCTCGAAGTCGGCGAGCGCAAAGAGCATGCGTCGACGTGCCTGGGGAGTCTTTGCACTTCGTGTCGCTTCGCATAACATCTGATGCAGCGGCGCGTCGCCGTGCCGCGCGGCGATACGAACAATTTCATCGCCGAGCTCCGAAGGCAGGGAGCGCCCCGATGAGAAATGTTCCTCACATCGCTTCTCGCAGAACTTCTGGATCTCATCGTTCTGCGCCAGAGATCCGACGATCCTGAAGAGCTGCGCGCGGCGCATCCGATCGAATAGCGTCTCGCCAGCTTGGGCTTCGAGTTCAATCTCATCGAGCTGCCCGCCGAAGTGGGCGGCGATCCATGCGCGGAAGCGCTCGCCGACCTCCGCCCCGCGATGGGCGGCCAGACGTTGGCTGAGTTGGCCGAGCACGGTTCCCGCGGCGAAGAGGACATCTGGGTCCCGCTCGTCGCCAACGGCCGCCAGGAGCGCAAGCAAGCGAGAGATCGGAATTCTCCCCGCGCGCGTGAGCGCCCATTGATTGCCAATGAATCCGATTCGCTCCATCGTCGAGAGGGCAGGCAGGTTCGTGAGTAGATTCTGGGTTTCCGGTTCGTCCAGTTCGACACGGAAGAATCCGGCTTCCCGCGCATTGGCGTAGATCCAGGTCGCGTCCGCTTGAGCGTTGGGTATTCGATCGCGCAACGCAACGAGTAGATGGCTCATCGTCTGCGGCGCATCGCCTGAGCTTCCCCCGGCACGTCCGACCCAGGGGATCTGCCAGCGAGGCGTGTTCGACTTTCTCGCGGAACCCGCCCGGCGCTTGGTTTGCGTCGTTCGCGTCGTTCGCGTAGGCATGGCCAGAAAGCGCTGTTGGGTCAATTCGACCGTAGCGGTCGCGCCCTTCGACGGCCCCTTGTCCTTGCGCGCCAAGGAAACGATCGGGTATCCGGTCTGTAGGGTCCAGGGGGCGACGATCGCTTCGACGCCAAGCCCCGAGGCCTCGCCTAACGCCGCCCAAAGGTCCGAGGCGGAGGCGGCGCTCTCGCGATGACGCCTCATGTAGAGACGAATACCCTCGCGAAAGACTTCTCGGCCCATGAAGCCTTCGAGCATGCGGAGCACGCAAGCGCCCTTGGTGTAGGTAATTGCGTCGAAATTCTCGTGTGCCTCATCGGCGCTACGAATTTTGGGTGCGATCGGATGGCTACTCGCCAAGGCATCGACGGAGAGGGCTACCTCGCGTCGGTGGGCGAAGTCGAGCCAGATGCGCCATTCCGGTTGCCAGTCATCGATGATTTCGTAGGCCATCCAGGTTGCAAAGGATTCGTTGAGCCAGAGGTCGTTCCACCAGGCCATCGTCACCAGATTGCCGAACCACATATGTGAGATTTCGTGGGTGATGGTTTCTGCGGCTCGCTTGCGATCTTCGGAAGAGGCTTCTTCTGCGTCGAGCAGCAATACCGAATCGCGAAAAAAGACCGCACCAGCATTCTCCATCGCGCCGAAGGCGAAATCCGGCAACGCCAGGAGGTCCAGTTTCGCGTAGGGATGCGGCATGTCGAACCAGGCCTCGAGGCGCGAAAGGCTCTCGCCCGCAGTTTTTCGGGCAAAGTCTGTGAGGTTCTGGCGACCCGGCAGCGTGTAGACGCGAATCGCCGTCTTTCCGCTCATCAGGACCTGGGAGGCGACCCATGGTCCGACGGCGACTGCAATCAAGTAGGCAGAGAGCGGCGGCGTGGTTTCGAATTGGACGGTTTTGCGATTTCCCTCGAGCTTCTCTTCAAAATCGACGGGGGAATTGGAGAGAACCGTCTGGTCCTCGGCTGTCGTCACTCGAATTCGGTAGCAGGCTTTGATCCCCGGCTCGTCGAAGCAAGGAAAGAAGCGCCGGGCATCGGTTGGACAGAGCTGAGTCGCCAGCCAAGGGTCGTCTTGATCGACGGAACGATAAAGACCGCGCAAATCATTTCGAACGCGGCCGCGAAAATCGAGGGTGAGCCGCACCGAACCGACAGGTAGTAGGTGATCGAAGTGGAGCACGACCGTCTCGGTCTCGCCCATGGTTTCGGCGCGCGGCTTGGAGACGCCGTCGTCACAATGCAGGCGAACGGTCGAGATGCGGAGCTGTGTGGCATGAAGCTCGAGCTTCCGCGTCCGTCTATCGATTTGCAGAACGTATTCGCCGCTTCCGCGAAACGTCTTCTCGTGCGGGTCGAGTTCGAGGTGCAAATCGATCGTGATCGGACGAACGCTGGCGGAAAGTCGCGCCGCCGGGCGCCGAGCGGATTTCAATTTCGCTGCGGCCTTGGGCTGCAACTTTGCTTTTGGTTTCGGTTTGGCTTTTGGTTTGGCCACGAAAGATCCGCTCCCCTCGATTCCAAGCCGTGGAGCATGCCATAGGCCGAGGCATTCGACGTCCGGCCGACTCCTTTTACTTTTGGTCGAAGGCGATGTCACGGATCGCGCGGAGTTCGGCCAGTCGTTCGCGAAGCTGACCGCGAAGACGGGGATTTGCGCCTCGAGCCAGCAAACCCCAGGCGTCGAGCTGCCGGTGTCGGGAGAGGAAAAGGGTGCGTGGTAAGTGAAAGGCCTGGGTGACGAAGAGAATGGGTCGGTCCGCGAAATGCCTGGCCACATAGTCGATCGAATCGATCGTCCGCTCCGAGTTGGGATCGAGGTCGATCGCAGAGGGCGGAACAGCGGCGGCTTTGAGTGCGTGGGCGAGTTCGTCGGCTTCGTTCGTGCCGTCGATCGGCCTTCCCGTGCACAGGATCTCGCAACCCGATCCATGGTGGTACGCGGCGGCGGCCGAGGCGACGCGACCGATGAAATAAGGGTTGAGACGGCCGGAGGGACTGCGCGGTTTACAGCCGAGAACCACGATCAATGCCTTCTCGGGGATTTGATCGAGGGAACGAAGCAAGCGCGGATCCGCGGCGCGTCGAAGCCATCCGGAGAGGGCCCGAGAAAGGAGCAAGATCAGCAGGCCAAATCCCAGGAAGATCAATTTCATCGTTTGGGTCCGAACGAAATTTGACGTGGAAGCGGCAACCGGGAACTGGAAACGATCGTCGTCTTGCGTTCGATTCCGGATCGTTCTTCGCTCGAGCGAGTTCACAGGGTATACTCTGGACTGAATCAGAGGTCGATGCGTTCGATCGCATTCGTCGAGTTCAGATCAGTCTCTTGTGGAGGACAATGAGCCGTCGTCATCGTTTGGGACCAGGCCCGGAGATAGGTCGCCTTGATCGCATGGCGGTATTGTTCGTCGTGATGCTCGTCGCGGTAGTCGCCTGTGCTTCGCCTCCCCCCGTCCGGTCGCTGGTTTTCGAGGTTTCGAATGAACTCGGTCGGGCCATTGGCGCCATCTACAAGAAGCCGTGTGGCGATCTCGAACTCGCCTTTTCACCGATCGAGGATTCTGATCTCGCGCCGGGTGAAAGCCGTGGACTGCGTTTGCCCTCGACCTGTGTTGATCTGATCGCCTACGACTTGCGCGGTCGCGTCGTCGGTGAGCAGCGTGGATTGGTCATGTTGCCCGAAGCAAGTTGGGTTCTGCGGAAATGAGTCGAATGGGCGCAGGGGTTTCGCCGCCGCGAACAACTTCTTCGGAGATGTCGCAGTCCTTTTCAGTCGTTGAACGAGGCGTGATATGAAGATCTGCGCGGCGACCTCGCTCTTGTTGGCCGTTTCCCTCCTTGCAGGGTGTCGGACGCAGACGCCCTATTTCTTGGTCAAATCTCAACTGGTCGAGCGCCATCGTGGGGCAAGCGAGCCGGATGTAACGGAGACCACGACCTACCACGCGATCAAGAATCTCGTAAAGACCATCGGCCTGCAGCCGCCCGATGTCTGTGCCGACCAGGGACAGACCGGGAGTGGCGGCAGCGGCCAACTTCAACAAGGAATCTTGAGGACGCGATGTGGTGTCGAGATGGCAGAGTTCGAACGTGCTTTGTCTCGGGCTGGCTATCAGGTCGTTTCCTGGGGCGCCGTCCAGCACATCTCGAGAAAAGAGGACACTTCGCTGCTCGAGGCGGCCGCGGATCTCGGTGTCGAAATTCTGCTTCAAGTGAACTCGCTCGAAAGGATCCGGATTCAGCCGGGGCGTGATGCGCGCTTCGAGCGCCGATTCTTTCTTGCGACGCGCGAAGGGGAGAGGGCGGATCCTGCCTTCGTCGAACAATCCCGGGCGCGAGAATTCGAGTCGCTGATCAAGAAGAAGGAGGCATCGCTCGCCAAGGGTGCACGGGTCGGTGCGACGATCAACGTGAGCGCGGTCTCCGTCGATACGGGGACAACGATCTGGTTCTATGAAGCGACCGAAGTCGATGATTTCGAGGTCGATCGTCAGGTCGAGGTATTGATCGATTGTCGGGATTCGGAATGTGTCGAGATCGCAATCAGGACGACAGAACAGACGAGCGGGCCAGTCGAGGGGAGTATTTCGAGTATCTCCATTTCGGGCGATCCCGCGGATCAGGCCCAGGCCATCTTTCACGACCTCGTTCGAAATCTGGCCGTCGATCTCGCCGAACGACTGGCGGGGCGAAGATCCTGACCGCGCTTGTGGCGGGATGAGTTTGTAGACTGAATCGAGACGAATCGAGAGGAACTGAAAATATGGCATCCATCTTTACGAAGATCATGAGCGGTGAGCTACCCGGACATTTTGTCTGGAAGGATGACCTTTGCGTCGCCTTCCTCACGATCGCGCCACTGAAGCCCGGTCACACGTTGGTCGTGCCGCGTGAGGAGGTCGATTCGTGGACGGATCTCGAGCCCGATGTCATGAAACATCTCACCGGCGTCGCCCACGCAGTCGGTCGCGCCCTGGACAAGGCGTATCAGCCTGAGAAAGTGGGGCTCACGATTCTGGGTCTCGAAGTGCGTCACGTCCATCTTCACGTGACGTGTATTTGGAAGCCGACCGATCTAGATTTTGGCAACGCGGACGCGAACGCAACGTCGGAGAGTGTTGGGAAGGAGGCAGTCGTCGTGCGTACCGCACTGCGTGATCTCGGATACGACCAGGTCGTCGATGGCTGAGGGCCAGGAGCATGCGCCTCCTGCCAAGCAGGCTGCTAGATTCCGAAGTGATCGCGAATCGTCTTCAGGCTCAGGCGGTCACTGAGTAACCGCTGGCCGATGCCGACCAACCAGGCTTCACGACCGACCGCATAACGGAGCTTTGGTTTCCTTGCGGTCAGCGCGTGGGCGACAGCGTCCGCGACAACTTCGGGCCCCGGCGATATTGGCAGCGACTCGCGGATAGCGCGCTCGCTGCGTGCCACCCTCTCTGAATAGGGAGAATCGGCCGGGCGCTCACCCCAATCCATCACGTCATTGAAGGCCGTGTTGATGTCTCCGGGTTCGATCAAGCTGACATGGACGTCGTAGGGGTGGATCTCGTTCGCGAGTGCGAAGGCGATCGATTCAATCGCAGCTTTCGAAGCCGAGTAGTGGGCCTGGAAGGGGATGGGCGCTCGTCCAGAGAGCGATCCGACGAGCAGGATGCGGCCGGCGTTTCGTTCCCGCATGCGGGCGAGTACGGGCGTGAGCACGCGAAGAACGCCAAAGAAATTCGTCTCGAACTGAGCACGAGCGCGATCGAGGGAAGTTTCTTCGACGGAGCCATAAATACCCCAACCTGCGTTACAAACGAGACCGTCGAGATGGTCCGTCTGGCTATAGACGGATTCGAGTGCGGACTCGACCGACGCGTCGTCACAGACGTCCATCGCGACCCACTCGATACCGTCCTGTGCGGCTTGCGGTTTCCGACTCGTTCCAAAGACGCGCCAGCCAAGCTCGACCATTCTCTTGGCCATCTCGGCACCGAGCCCGGAAGAAGCACCGGTGATCAGCACGGTCTTCTTGTCGTTCGTATTTTCGCCCGCGCTAGTCGTCGACACGTCGATGCTCCTCGCTGATTATGTTGGTTCTTGATGGTTTTTTTTGGTTTCGTTTTAGAGGTTGATGAGCGCGCCGCCTTCGTGGGGGACGACATGGCCAGTGACGAGATCGGGCCCTGTCAAGATCGACAGGATGCCAGCGGCGACCGATTCAGGTGTGGCCACTCGCTTGAGCGGCGTTCGCTCGATCATGCTGTCGCGAATATTTTCGTAGGCGTCGCCGAAGCCTTCTTTGAGCCATTCGCCGTCGATGAAGCCGGGTGCGATGGCGTTCACTCGAATCTTCGGCGCGAGTGCTCGAGCAAGGGTCACCGTGAGATTGTTGAGCCCGGCCTTCGAGGCGCAATAGGCGATCGAACTGCCCATGCCGACCAGCCCGGCAACACTCGACGTCATCACGATTTCGCCGCCGTCGCCGTCTTCTAGAAGCGGGCGTGCGGCGCGTGAACAAAGGAAGGGGCCCATCAGGTTGACGCTCAAAATCTTCTGCCAGTCCTCCGGCTCGAGACCGTCGAGATTTTCATGCGGGACGAATTTGGTGAAGCCCGCATTGTTGATCAGCACATCGAGTTGGCCGAAGGCTTTCTCGGCCTCGGACACCATTGCACGACAATCCTCGTCTTGAGAAACGTCCGCGCGAACGGCAATCGCTTTGACGCCCAGCTTCTCACATTCGGCGGCGGCTTTTTCCGCACCCTCACGTGAGCGGCTGTAGTTGACGAGAACGGAACATCCCTGCGCTGCAAGGAGCAGCGCCGTTTGGTGCCCGACCCCCGTCCCGCCGCCGGTCACGATTGCTGCTTTGCCTTCGAGGTTCATCGTCGATCTTCCTTCTCGATTTCGTTCGTTGGTTGCGCCAGTCTGACTATTCCCGCGTCGACTCCCCCGTCAGCGCAGATTTTTTCGAAGCAGCAGCGGGATGATGATCGGCCAGGCGAAAATCAGAGGATGCTTTCGTTGTCGCTCGCTGAGTTCGATGCGACGACCAGTATGCCGCTCGAGCTTCCAGAGGACGTAGGGTACCCAATCGCCGAAGGTCACCGCCGTTTTCGCTAGACGCACGAGGCCGAGGAAACGGGCGTAAAAGCGCATCAATCGCCAACGGAGTCGCCCCCTTCGCTGGGCGCGCTCTGAGAGCTTGACCTGAAAGGATCGCGGGTGAGGCGTGGCCTCCTCAAAATGGCCGACGCTGACGAGGTGTTGCAAGGCGTGGGCCGCGACCAGGTCGTAGCGTTCTTCGTCCGCGGCGTAGAAGCCGCGAATGTGCTCCTCGGTTTCTGGACGTCGTTCGCTGTCGTAGGTACGACGGAAGGCTTCTTGCCAGAAAGCGGCAAGCGAGAAGCGGAGTCTGTCGCCGCGGGCTGGGAGGACGCAGACGAGGCTTCCTACCATGACCAGAATGGCGTTGGTGACCGACGCGGTCAAGAAGTTGAATGCTGCGTCGTCGCGACAGGCGAGGACTCGAGCTGGCTGGGCAAATCGGGCCCAGATATAGGGATGCCAGGCTTGGAAAGAGGTCCCTTTCTCGAAGGCATTGCGGTCGATCACGCCGTATTTGGTTCGGAGCGTCTTTCCTCCTCGCTCGACTTCGATGTAGAAGACATTCGGCGGTGCGATGCGATTGATCGCTGAATGCCACGGCTTCGAGTAGGCGGCGTGGTAGTCGTCCACCACGACCCAAAAATCCAGGACGCCGTCGTCGGTGTCCTTTCGAAGGCACGAGCCGTAGAACAAAACGCCGAGTACGGTTTCGCCGTGGATCGCGGCGAGCTGTCCGGCCAGCCATTCGATGCTGGGTGCGACAGGGGATCGCAATTCGTTCGCAACATGAGCGCGTAGCGATTCGAGGTTCTCGGAGGAAGGCTTCATTGGTCTCGAATCAAGAGTTTGCGTGCAGCAGGTCGCGTATTCACGCGCGTTCAGGTGCATCGGTGGGTCGGTGGGTCGGAGCCAGGAGAGCGCGATGGTTCGCGAAGTTACGCCCGAACGAAATGAACGACTCGTTCGGCGGTCAAAGCGATGCTGCGTTCGGAGTCCGGCTGCCAGAGTTCACCGTCGACCGTGAAACCACAGTTCATCCGGAACTCGACGTGCTCGACGTTGCGGCTGATATACCCGGCTTCGGGGGTAACCCAGGAAGCAGGCTTTCCGCGGATGATGCCGATCGCGGCCTTGCCAAATTTTTCGGTCGGCGCGGCGAGTGACGTAAAGCGCACTCCGCCCGGCCCTTGGCCCCAGAAGGGGCGCATGCGAGCAAAGAGGCGGCTCAGCGTAGACGCGATGACGAGGTGGAACTCGCCGTGCTCGACGGGTTCGCCATCGAGCAGGATCTGGATCTTGTCTGGTGCGAGGATGCCGGTCTGATCACCGGTGATCAGACGCCCGACCAGGCCGGCGGTGACGAGCGTCGCGCCGGGAACACCTTCGACCAGCTTTCGTTGTCGCCCCTGATCGAAGAGCCGATGGTTGAGCTCGATGGCTCGCTTGATGATTCCAGCGCCAAAGAACATGCCGTATTGGGCCGAGCGCTGGCTGGTGTTGGGACCGTGTCCGTAGCTCACTCGGAGGACACGCCGCGGCTCGACACGCTCGGCGATTCGACCGTCCTCGGCGCACGCGATCAACTCCTCGAGGCCGCGCAGTGGGTCGCGGTGGGCGGCCAGATCCATCGCGCTCATATTCGTTCGACCGGCGCGGAGCGGGGCGACCAGCGGTACGCGATCGCCGAATACGCCGCTGCCGAGAATTTCGGTCAACACATATTGGAGGGTTCCGTCGCCGCCATTGACGACCAGGAGATCGACCTCCTGCCGTGCGAGTTCCGCCAACGCGTCGGGCATCACGCCGGCGTTGTTCGTCTCGACATGCAGCACATCGGGATGGCTTCGCAGGAAGCCGAGCATGCGGGTGACCTGCTCTTGGCTCTTACCCGCACGGAGATTGTTGACGACACCGATTCTCAATTTGATTGTGTCCTGTTTGTCACCGAAGTGTGAGACGCTACCCGCATCCCCGACGACGCTTGAACTAACGGCGTTCGGAGGGGTTGAAAAATGTGATGGTTGCCACACCCGTCACACTGCGTTCTGCAGTCTTGTCTTCGGTCTCCCGTTTGGAGTTGGAATCACTCTCGGTTTCGCCGGCATTGGGGAGGGACGGGGTTTCCAGCGCTGGGGAAAGCCTAACTCCGATCCTGGCGTCCGCCCAGACCTGCTCGGGCTTGGTTTTCCTTCGGACGAACCAACGAAAGGGCTGAGGCAGCACGGCGAGGGGGTCGAAGCGAAGCCATTCATGCCCGAGGGTGATCTGCCCCGCAAGGGATCCCCCGGAGAACGTGAACTGGCCGGGAACGGGATAAGAGCGCGTTTCAGCGTGGTCATTCGCCGCACTCGTTTCGAGCCAGTCTTCGGGGACGTTGATTGACGATTCAACCACTTTGCTCGCGTTCGAATCGGACAGCAGCCACGCCCGGCGAAAACTTTTCTCGTTGCGTAAATGAATTCCATAAAACGACGTCCCATTCTGGTGGCCGTAGAATTCGATCCGCCGATCGAGCAATTCGGCTTCGCTCCGCGACGTCCAGGTATGAACGAGCCAGGTTCGGCCGCGGGTTTCGAGGGGCCGCTTCATCCATGGCGCGTGAATCGTGCCGCTTGTCGCAGCGGCGATCGCCAGCACTTCGACTTGATAGTTCTTCGGAAGAACTTCGCTTGGAACGCGGCGGGCGAGATCGCTTTCGGCAAAGTCGAAGAAGAGGCGGATTTCGATGTCGTCCTTCGTGATGCGGAGTTCGCCGGTTGGGCGATGCAGGTCGAGATGACTGGCCGCGATATCGAAGAAGAGCCGATCCTTTGACAACGTCCAGCGCGCCCGTCGACGACCGTTTACATAGCGATAGGGTGCCCGGCCCTCTTCGACGAGGTAGCCGAGTGCTACGGCATTGTGGTCGCCGGGGCCCGAATTCGAGAGCAGGAATTGTTGCGTGATTCGGTGGCCGCTCTCGAGTTCGACGTAGAGGTTCCACGATTCGCTGGCGTCACTGCCCTTTAGCAAGCGGGCGGAGGGGTCGAGCACGATCGCCGGTTTTACGGGATCGGCTTGTCCTTTCGGCGATGCATCGGCTCGGGGTGGGAAGTCCCACGAGATCGCCGTGGCGTTGTCGAGTTCGGGTGGGTCTTGCTGGTCTGGAACATCGTATGGATCGGGCTCGCTCGAATCGGGTCCGGGCGCGCCGGCGTGCGAACTCGTCGCGCTCGCAATCGCAATCATGGCGAAGCCGATGGCCATGAATGTTGGGCGCAGATGTTCCCGTTTACGGCGGATGCCTGGCGGTTTGGGCTGGGCGCTTGTTCGCACGCGGCGTACCTTGGCTTCCTGGCCATGATGGCGATCATGGCAGTCGTTGGGCGGTTGGAATTCGCTTTGCGAATGCCGCTTTCGATTGAATGCGATCGAGGCTATCACAGGCCTTGATCGCGGGATGAGTGGAGGCGCGTGCCGTTCATGCCACACTGCTCAGTCACGGTCGCGAGAGGAAACGAAATTGGCTGCTGAAGTGCGAGAGGGCGGAGAAGTGCGATTTGCCCATCTTTCCGACTGGCATGCAACGACGCTCGCACACGGCGGCGCCGAGCTTCTTCGCTGGAAGCGCCTGTCTGGCTGGGCATCCTGGGCGTTCAGTCGACGCCACCGCCATAGCCAGACCGTGTTGGCGGCGGCGTTTCGTGATGTCCAGGCTCAGCACGTCGATCGGATTCTCGTGACCGGCGACTTGACCCATGTTTCGCTCGATCAGGAGTTCCGGACGGCAGCAAAGCAGCTCGCTGCATTGGGCACGCCGAAGGAAGTTTTTCTCATTCCGGGGAATCACGATTGTTATGTCCCGGTTTCGGGTAATCGGTCGTGGGATCTCTGGGCGCCCTATCTCAGGGGGATGCGAGTCGAAGATTTCGATTCTTCGTTGGGCGAATGCATGGCAGCGCCGCATGACGCGATGGTCGCTCCCCGCCATGACGACTATCCGACGTTTCGTGTTCACGGTGCGCTGGCGATGATTGGATTGTGCTCTGCTATTCCGACGCCGATTTTTCGGGCTGGCGGATGGCTCGGCGAGGTCCAGCTCGAGCGTCTGGAGAAGTTGTTGGTTGCTGCACGAGATCGGGGGCTGTGTCGCGTCGTGATGATTCATCATCCGATTGCACAAAGAGGCGAGCCGAAGCGTCGGGCTTTGTGGGATGCAGACGCGCTTCGCGATGTGCTTGCGCGAGTCGGTGCAGATCTGGTGATCCATGGTCATAAGCATCGCCGACGATTGAATCGCGTGGACGGGCCCGAGGGTGAAATTCCAGTCATCGGGGTGCCGTCTTCCTCGGAAATTGGGAGTCGGCCGGACAAGCGCGCGCAATATCACATCTTCACAGCGCGGCGGTCGGACGCCGCCCGGGGTTTTACGCTCGAAGCGGAAGTCCGGGGCTTCAACGCGGCGGCCGAAAAATTCGAGCGTGTCGACGAGCGACTCTTCTAGTCAATATGTCAGACCTTGCCCGTGCGATGTGGACCGGCTCCCATTCGACTGATGAGGGGATCGTCAGCGTTCCGACAAAATTCGCCTAACCAATTCGAGATCCTCGATCTTGTCGACGTCGATTGCTGCTTCGGCGATCTCGAGTGGAATCGCCTGTAGCCTTGCCCCGACGACTTTTGAAGCGCGCTTGAATGCGGCGTCCAGACTCAAACGCCGGGTCAAGAAGAGCACGAGGTTTGAGTAACCGAAGGCGCGTGCGATCCGCCAAGGTCGCTTGCGTTGACTCTCGACCCGTCGCCAGAAAGTTGCAGCGCGAGCGGCTCGCGGCTTCTTGAACAAGAAGAGATTGGCGCCCGAATAGTCTTCGTCCCGGAATCGCAGATAGGTTCGTTTGGTTTCGGGAAAGCGAGCCTCGATCGTGGTGCGCGGAACGAGGGCCAGGGTCATGTCCGCGTCCGCCTGCTCGCTATCACGAAAGAAGGCGTCGAGCATGGCGTCGTCGAGCAAGGCGTGGTCCGCGGTCGTCACGAGGACGGGTCCCGCCTCGAGGTCAGCCCACTCGAGGCTTTCGAGGACGCTCCGGCTTGGGGAGTCGGTGCTTCGCATGATCTTGACGACGCCCGAATCGCGTAGCCCAGCCAACTCCGAAATGTCGTCGAGCAGAGCTGGTTCGTCGATGTTGATCAGGACTTGTTCGATCGTGGCCCGCCCAAGCAATCGCCTGACGACACGAACCAGCATCGGTTCGCCCTCGATGTCGAGTAGCGCGCGATGTGGCGCGCCGGCGGCGAGGGCGAGGGGATCGTTCTCGCTTCGGCGACCGGCCAGCACGATCGCACGGCGCGGCCCGACGCCGGCGTGGCCCGCTGGCTCCAATTCGGACACCTCAGTTGTTTTGAGTCAGCCGCGCGGCAGAGGCCGTACGACGGTGCGAGATCATCGACTTCTGATCAGGGCGCAGCCGCGACGTCTCGCAGCGCTTGATCGATCGCATGCACTTCGGCGAGCAACTGATCGAGTTCCTCGAAACTGATCTGGCTGGGACCGTCGCAGGGCGCGGAGTTGATGTCGGGATGCGTCTCGATGAAGAGTGCGTCGATTCCGGCCGCAGCGGCGGCGCGGGCAAGCGGCGCAACGAAGCGTCGATCCCCGCCTGAAGTGCCATCGTTTGCGCCCGGGTACTGAACAGCGTGGGTCGCATCGAAACAAACAGGCGCGAAATCGCGCATCTGAACGAGTCCCTGCATATCCGTTACGAGATTGTTGTAGCCGAAGCAGGTTCCGCGATCTGTGACGAGGATCTCTTCACAGCCGAAATGCTTCAGTTTGTCGACGGCGTGATGCATGTCGTGAGGCGCGATGAATTGGCCCTTCTTCAAGTTGACCGGGACACCGGCCGCAGCACAGGCCGCGATCAAATCGGTTTGTCGCATCAAGAAAGCGGGCACCTGGATGATGTCAGCGACCTGGGCGGCGATCTTGGGCTGGGTGGGATCATGTACGTCGGTCAGGATCGGCAGGCCGGTTTCAGTCTTCACGGCGGCCAAGGTTCGAAGACCCTCGTCGATGCCCGGCCCTCGAAATGAATCGTGACGGGATCGGTTGGCCTTATCGAAAGATGCTTTGAACACGAGCGGGAAGCTGTGCTTCTCGGCGAGTTGTTGAATGACTCGAGCAACCTCGATCGTGTCCGACTCATTCTCGATCACGTTGAGACCGCTGATCAAGATCAACGGAGCTCCATTACCGACTGGAATATTGCCAATCCGCATTCGCGTCCTCTCTGATACCTAGACCGATCACGCCTTGATTGACGTTTTCAGTTTCCCGACTCGAACATCACGTTTTCACGCTCGCGGGAATTTCCCCCGGCGAGATGATACGCGGAATCGCGTTCGCTGGGTGCAACAATGAAGCTGTCTTTGTCTGGGATGGTGTGGGTCTTCAAGCTTTGATTCCCAATGGAATCGACCAATGATTCGTCACACCCCCATGACGGCCCATCCAACTTTCTTACGCGGCGTAAGTATGCCCGGATCGAGCGAGGAGTCGAGGTTTCTTGGGGCTCCGAGACGTGCTTGTTTCCGCGTTTTTCAAAAAATAGAGGTGAAAATGCCCCGAAATGATCGAGATTGAGCCCCGAATCGCACCGGAAGGGTAGCTCCCTCGCTGGTGTAGACTCGGGCGCCCGGGAAGCCCCGGCGCGTGTGTGAGCGTTCAACGTCCTGGTTGCCTGTGCGTCGTTTCAGCAGCCGATGAAAGCCGATTGATGAGTGAGTCGACGGTCGATCCGTCCAGCGCCTCGCGCGCAATGAGGTCTGCCCCTGCCGAACCAGAGGCTGCCACGAATAACGCGGGTCGACCCGGTTCGAGCAGCCTGCGCGACACGATGGAATGCGTCGTGCTGCCGGCCAGGCCCGGCGCGTCGGTATCCGATCGGCCGCCGGTCGAGATTTTTCTGGGCACCGAACCGGCCCAGTACCGGGCCAATCGTGTGTTCGGTTGGTCGATCGAAAAGGTGCGCGACCCCGGGCGCGAAGTGCGCATCTATCTGTTGAGCGAGCTGGAAGGATTCGATCGACGTGGCTGGACGACGGGCTTTACGAATTTCCGGTTTGCGATTCCCGCCTATCAAGGGGGGCAGGGGCGCGCGATCTACAACGATGAAGATCAGATCTACCTAACAGATCCCGGTGAGCTCTTTGATCTCGATATCGGGAGCGTCGGCCATCTTTCGATCTCGGACACAGAATCTTCAGTGATGTTGATCGACTGCGAGAGGATGTCGCGAGTCTGGACGCTCGATGACGCGCAACACCGCTGGAAGCGAGCGCTGCTTCGCAGAGCCGGCAAGGAGACGGGCCTAAGGGGCGATCTCGATCCCGGTTGGAATGCTCGGGATGAAGAGTTCGTGCCGGACGAGAGCCATCTGCTTCACTACACGACCTTGCATACACAGCCCTGGCGCCCCTTCCCGGAACGATTCGTCTATCAGGAGGGAGCGCATACCGAAATCTGGCACGCGCTCGAACGCGAAGCGATCGAAGCCGGTTTCGAAATCTTTCGTCGCGAGGCGCCGAGCCGAGCGTTCAGCGATCGCCTCGTTCGACAACGCGCCTTGCCGGCGAGCGAATTGGGCATCGGCATCGGTGTTGCGGGGGAAATTGCCGGCGCAGTCGAAGACCTCGTTCGGAAGACGAAGGCGCAAAGCCTGCTCGAAATCTCCCCAGACCTGAATGGTTTCGGAGAGCAACGTCCCGGTCGCTTCGGCCTCGACTACGAACGCCGCCTCGGCCTCGTCGAATGGCTGGATGGCCCGAGTGCGCGGGACCCTCAACCGGCTGAGGGCTCTTGCGACGGGGTGATTTGCGTTGATGGCCTCGAGGGAATTCCGGTCTGGGATATTCCGTGGTTGATCGATTCGTTGTTCAGCGCGGCGGGTCGTTTCGTTTTCGTGGCGGTTCGCTGTCCGGAAACGCCGCCGAGGCGGCGCTTTCTTCTTCCGCCTCAAGGAACGACGCACACGCCCGAGTGGTGGCGCTCGCATTTCGAGGCGGCGTCGATTCGTCATCCAAAGATCAGTTGGGAACTCATGACGGCGTGCGGAAGCGCGTTCGACTCTGATCGCATTCATGTTCGTCGCGGTGGACGGCGACCCGATTCGTCGGCGCCTGGAGTCTGGACCCTGACCGATGGTGAACCCGGCAATGAGACCCAGGTCTCGGCGCTCGTCGACGCGCTTGGTTGGCCTAGCGTTTCGATTCGCCTCGATCGCGGCGAGCGGATTCGGCTTCCGTTTTCGGGGCTGGGCTCTCATCTGCGAGCCTTGCGCGGTGACGACCAGGCGCGGGAGGCGTTGCAGTCGCCCTGGCCGGAGCTGTTAGTCGTGGCTGGTCGGCGGGTCGCTCCGGTTGCGCGCTGGGTCCGAGAACGCTCCCGGGGGCGAACGCAGATCGTGGCCATCGGAAGCAATGCGGCAACACCGGCAAGCGACGTCGATCTCGCTCTGACGATGACGGGGGCCGCACATTTCCCCCATCCGCAGCGAATCGAAATCGACAGACCCCTGGTTTCGCCGTCCGCGCGCCCTCCGGTCTCGGGGCGCTGGCGCCAGCGTATGGAAGAGATCGACGGCCGGCGAATCGTCTTGGTGCTGGGCAGCGGCACGCGACGACTGGGTCTCGACGAAGCCGGGACAGAGGCCCTGGGCAGGCTCGTCGCGGAAAGTGCGGCAGGGTTAGGCGCTTCGATCCTGGTCTCTATCAGTCGTCACTGCGCACCAGAGGTTCGACTCGGTTGCCTTCGTGGCGTCGGGAAGGTGGCGATCGTTCATCAGGAAACACGCGATCAGCGCGCCGAGGAACTCGCATGGCCCGCCTTTCTCGAGGCCGGCGATGTGTTCGTCTACCTCGGGCTCGGCGAGACAACCCTTGCCGAGATCTGCGCGACCGGTCGACCCGTTTTTCTCGCGCCACAACTGCCGAGCCGAGCGAGCATCTGGGTTCGGATGAGAGATCGCATAGCAGAGGCCGTTGTTGCGCGTGCCGAGGCGCGCCCGTCGAACGATCGGGGCACCACGCGTCCACAGCAGGGTCTCGAACTACTCTGCGCGCGATGGATTGATCGGGGCTGGATCCGGCCGCGCCGGGATGTCGAGGCTTTGCGCGGGCGGCTCGTACGAAATGGCCAAGCCCGTTTGTTGCGGGCACCCATCCGCGCCGGGGACCTCGTCGGCTTTGCAGCGCCGCCGGATTCGGAGCTTCCGGACATTGCGAACCACATCCGTCAGATGCTCGGTGTCGATCCGAATGACGATTCGACCGCAGAGGAGAATGAACAGAATGAAACGAACGATCTTTAGCGACGAGCACGATCTTTTCCGCAGCGAATTCCGGCGCTTTGCAGAGACGGAGATCGTCCCCCGTCTAGAGGAGTGGAACGAGGCCGGGATCTCGGATCGTGCGGTCTGGAAGAAGATGGGTGAAGCGGGATTTCTCGGTGCCAATCAGCCGGAAGAGTATGGCGGGGCAGGTGCGGACTTTCTTTTCGACGCGATCGTGATCGAAGAGCTGGCCGATTTGCGTGCGCATGCGCTCCAGGCTTCGCTGCATACGGATATCTGCCTTCCCTATCTCACGACCTATGGCACCGAGGAGCAGAAGCAGCGTTGGCTGGTTCCCGCAATCGCGGGCGAATGTCTCGTGGCGATCGCGATGACCGAACCGAGCGTTGGATCAGACCTGGCGGGTATTTCGACCAAGGCGATTCGTGACGGAGACCATTATGTCGTCAACGGGTCGAAGACCTTCATCTCGAACGGGCAGAATTGTGATCTGGTGATCGTCGTCGTAAAGACCGATCCCGATGCCAGCCCGCCCCATGACGGGATGAGTTTGTTGCTCGTCGAGGCCGGTACACCGGGCTTCGAAAAGGGCCGCAACTTGAAGAAGCTCGGCTTGAAGGGGCAGGACACGAGCGAGATGTCCTTCTCGGATTGCCGCGTGCCGGTCGAGAATCTGCTCGGCAAAGAGGGGCGTGGCTTCAAGATGTTGATGGAGAAGTTGCAACAGGAGCGACTCACGATCAGTGTCGGGTCGCTAGCATCTTGTCGCCGATCGCTCGAGGATACCGTCGACTACGTCAAGGAGCGTAAAGCGTTCGGAAAGCCGATTGCGACATTCCAGAATACGCAATTCAAGCTCGTCGAGATGGCGACCGAGATCGAGATCGGCCAGGCCTTCGTCGATCGGCTCCTGACGGCTCACGTCGCGGGTGAGAATATCGTGACGGAAGTCAGCATGGGCAAATGGTGGGCGTCGGATCTGCAGAAGCGGGTGTCGAGCGAATGTCTGCAGCTCTTCGGTGGCTACGGATTCATGGACGAATACCCGATCTCGCGGGATTACGCGGACGCGGCCGTACAGACAATCTACGCCGGTAGCAACGAGATCATGAAGGTCATCATCGCGAAACGGATGGGGCTTGGCTGAGGCCTCGGTCGGGCGTCGGGTTGATCCGCGGGT
>CAZMFM010000004.1:53219-103759 GCA_964565565.1 uncultured Spirochaetaceae bacterium
CGCGGGTCGGTCGGCACGTCGCCGCCCGCAGGCGCGCGGCTGGTCGAAGGGCGCGCGGCTGGTCGAAGGGCGCGCGGCTGGTCGAAAGGCGCGCGGCTGGTCGAAAGGCGCGCGGCTGGTCGAAAGACGCGCGACTAACCGAGGTTGGCCGTGATCCGCTCGATGGCTTCTTCGACTTTTTCGCGGAGGCCAAAAGACGAGAGTCGGAAATAACCTTCGCCGTGCGCCCCGAATCCTGATCCCGGCGTGCCTACGACGTGGGCTTTCTCCAGAAGCTGGTCGAAGAATTGCCACGAATCCAGACCCTCCGGCGTTTTCAGCCAGACGTAGGGTGCGTTGACACCGCCAAATGTCGTTAGGCCAGCTTTGTTGAGCCCTTCGAGGATCAGGCCCGCGTTCGTCATGTAGTAGTCGATATTGGCCTGGACTTCCTTACGCCCCTCTTCGGAGTAGATGGCTTCCGCGCCCCGCTGAACCGGGTAGGAGACCCCGTTGAATTTCGTGTTCGTACGTCGACTCCAGAGCTGAGCGACGGAGACGAGTTCGCCGTCCGGACCGCGCCCCTTCAGTTCTTCGGGGATGACGATGTAGGCGCAGCGAATACCCGTGAACCCCGCGGTTTTCGAGAAACTTCGGAATTCGATGGCGCATTCCCTGGCGCCCTCGATTTCAAAGATCGAATGGGGAAGGTCTTCGCTGATGAATCGCTCGTAGGCGGCGTCGAAGAGAATGATCGCATCGTTCGCGCGTGCCCAGTCGACCCATTTCTGTAGTTCGTCACGTGGGGCGACGACACCAGTCGGGTTGTTGGGTGAGCAGAGGTAGACGAGATCGACCGGGCGATCGGGCAGGTCGGGCAAGAACGAATTCTCTGCCGTGCACGGGAGGTATTCGATCCCCGCATAGCGTCCATCGGCATCCGCACCGCCGGTCCGACCGGCCATCACGTTCGTGTCGACGTAGACGGGATAGACGGGATCCGTGACGGCCAGGGTCGCATCGGCCGCGAAGATCTCCTGGATATTCGCGCTGTCGCATTTCGAGCCGTCCGAGGCGTAGATCTCACTCGGGTCGATCCGGACGCCGCGACTGGCAAAATCGTTCTTGGCGATCGCTTCGCGCAGGAAGTCGTAGCCCTCCGATGGTCCGTAGCCGCGGAACCCATCGGCCGTGGCCATCTCATCAATCGCCTCGTGCATCGCCTGCCGGACAGAGGAGGCCAGGGGCAAGACGACATCGCCGATGCCGAGCTTGATGATGTCGGCCTTCGGGTTGGCCGAGGCGAATTCGCCGACGCGCCTGGAAATTTCGGGGAAGAGGTAGCCGGCGGCCAGCTTGAGGTAGTGGTCGTTCAGTCTTGCCATGAATGAATGCTTCTCGAGGTTGGACTTGCGTGGGGAAGAAGAAGGGCAAGCCTATCAAGAAGGGACGACGGCATCAATTTTCGGCGCATCGGCATTGGCGCCGTGTTGCCGAGGACGGCGATTTCTGTGGCGCTGCCTTCCTTCAGCCGACCTGGAGCTGCACGCAACCCGACTCGACCAGGCCGCTCACCAGGTCATCGAGTTCCATCTCATCCTCCGTCCAATCCGAGGCGGCCGCGATCAATACCCCGATCTCCAATTCCGTCTCGATCTGCTGTCCAACGCGGGCTTCGAGCCAATGCGCCGTCTGATTGTTGAAGTCTGTCATTGATTGCCCCCAGGTCTGTGGGGCGGGTAAGAGCAGGAAGCGTGCCAGGCTGCGAACGCCTGGGGTAGACCGCGGGGGAGCGCGAAAAACCAAATACAAACAACCTGTTGCGTGTTCCAAGACTATTTCCGATTCTGTTCGTGTCGGCTACAGGCCTGCGGAACGTCGGAATCTCGACGGTGACTGCTCGGATCCGCACGATCCGGTGAGAGCCCACAACGCTTCTGCCTCACCTTGGGACGCGGCGACCGAGCACGACTCAAGTTCGTCCCGCAACGGTCGAATGCATGGCAATCGGCGAAGGATTCCCGCAGTCTCGGCGCCGCTTGCAGGGGCCGTTGTCGGATCGACCGGGTTCGGGCGAACGGAGTCGGAGTGACATCGCGCATGGCAGAAAAACGAAATTCGGATGAATCGGAAACGGACAGCGTTCGAGGCCTCTCGATCTACGGCTATCCGCAATGCCCATTCTGTCGGCGTGTCATCGATGCGGTCAATTCCCTCGGACTCGAGATCCCTTTGAGAAACACGCTCGAAGACGGTGAGCGGCGGAGCGAACTGCTCGCGGCGATGGGCCGTGCGACGGTTCCGGTTCTAGCGATCGAAGGCGATGACGGTCAGATCCGATGGATGCCAGAATCTGCAGACATCGTTCGATATTTGAGAAAACACTTCGGCTGAGGGGCGAAGGGCTGGTCGGATCGTTCCAGGTGGCGATGCGCTTCCGGCCGCCGGTCAGTTCTCCTCTGTTGCGAGGCTCGCCGCCAATAAATTCAAGAACAATCCGACATCCGTCACGATCCCCGTGGATTCGAGGGATCCGCGATCCGCGAGCTTCGTGACGACCGCGGGGCTGATGTCGACACAGATCAAATGTACCCCGGCCGGCGTCATGTTCCCGGTTCCGATCGCGTGCAGCATCGACGAGAGCATCAAGATCATGTCCGCTCCTTCGATGGCCTTCGCGTAGGCGGCCTGGGCGACTTCGAGGTCCATCATCGTATCCGGTAGTGGCCCGTCGTCGCGGATCGAACCTGCGAGAACAAAGGGCACATCATTTTCGACGCAGGCATGCATGACACCGCCTTGGATCACGCCGGCTTCGACCGCTTCGCGAATGCCGCCCGCAGCGCGGACCCGGTTGATGGCCATCAGATGGTTTCGGTGTCCTTCCCGTACCGGCATCCCGCGCGAGAGGTCGACGCCCAATGATGTTCCGAAGAGATCGAGCTCGATGTCGTGGACGGGTAGGGCGTTGCCCGTGAGGAGCACTTGTACGAAACCGCCTTTGATCAAGGTCGAGAGATGTTTTGCACCGCCCGTATGGACGACGACCGGGCCGGCGACGACGACGATGCGACCTTGACGCTCGCGGATGCGCCGCATCTCCCAGGCAATCGATTTGACCGACGCTTCGACGCGGCGTTCGCTGCTGACGGAAGCGTTCATGAACGCGAATTCGTCGATCGTGGTATTCGCGGGGTAGTGGACGCGGATTCCCTCGACACCACAGACGACGCGATCGCCGATCTCGAGATCGCGGAACAAGGTGCAGCGCGCGCTTGGCTGTGGTCCCGAGCGGACAACGATCACGGCATCCATGCGTTGTCCTTCGACACGGCACGAGACATCGCTGAGTTGGACTTCAGTCGGGTAGATGGTGGTCGAATAGAAATGCTCTGGAGCAACACCCTGTTGTGTAACGTCCTCGAGTTGCGCGGGGACGTCGCGCTCCGTCGGGTGAGCGCCCACCGCCATCAGCTCGGAGAGGATGCCGTCCAGGCGCGATCTGGAAGGGGCGACCACGCGGATCTGCGCGCGGGATTCCTGATCCTTTCGCTCGGCGAGGGAAATCGTCGTGATCCGGAAGCTACCCCCGGCGTCGGTCACGATGTCGAGAGCTCGGTTCAGGCCACCGGTGTCGAGCAGATGGCCCTTGAGTTCGACTTCGCTGGCGCGAATCGGGGAGCAGGGTGACGGCGAGATTCTTGTGTAGTCGCGTTGATCGAGAATCATCGAAAGACATTTGACGCCGCCACCGGCCTTCAGGAACTCACCGACCGGGCGTAGGATCGTTTCGAAATTCCACTTCGCGAGTGTGCTGATGAGCGATCGACTCGCCTGGTTGAGGAAGAGTCGGTCGCCGAGTCGCATGACATTGCAGGCAAAGCCCGTCGCGTCGTCGTCGCTGACGGCCATTCGATGGGAGGCGGGAATTCTTCGCTCGATGGCGCGTTGGGAGCGCTCGTCGAAGGCGGCCGGATAGTAGAGCAAGCGCCCGTCGGGTAGCGGCGCGAAGCAGGTATCGAGGTGATAGAAGCGGGGATCGACGAGCCTGAGCGATACGACCTCCGCCGCGAAATGCTCACCCAGGGCGGAATGTGTTTCGAGTGCGGTTCGTACGCCGTAGCCGGCCCAGATCAGTGCTTCGCCGGGTTGAAAAAGAGCGTCGCCTTCCCCTTCGAATGGGTCTTCGCCGGGAAGCGCGACCACCTCGAATCCGTTTTGCGCGAACCAATCGGAGAAAGGTGCTTCTTCACCAGCGCGTTCGGGATTTCGAAAACGGGCCGGAATCACCCGGTCCAAGGCGCACAGACCCGCGTTGGCCGTGAAGCACATATCGGGGCTGCCGTCTCGGGGTTCGACCTCTTCGACCGTGGCATGGGCGCTGAAGGCGTCAACCAGTTCAGACCATTGGACATGGGCCAGCGATCGGTCGACGCGACCGATCTGGCCCTCCATCCAGGGGTTGATGACGTAGTCGACACCAAAGTATTTCGGCGGACAAACAAGAATGCGCATTACAGAGACCTCGCCAAACGATTCGACGAATCGGCGAGCCTGCTTGAGCGTTCGCTGACGATCCCGGGCGCTCCCGGGCATAGTCCGGGTACTGCCTTCAGGATCAGAAGATCCCGAGTTCGCGATCCTGCTCGTCGGTGTCGAAATGTTCGAATTTGATGATGTCGAGACGCTCGAAGGCTTCGCGGACCCGCGGCGTGATCAGGCCGAGCTTGCGAAGGTTCGGAACGATGCGCATGAAGAGCATGCTGCGGAACATCTGGCCCGAAGGCGATTCCATGATCACCTTCGTGACCTCGTCTTCATTCCAACCCATCGCGCGCGCGACGTCACCACCGGCCAGTCGGTTCTTCATCAACTCGCTGGCATAGATGATGAAGTCTTCGCGGTCCTTCATCTCGCCCGGGGAAAGCTCTTTGTAGTAGCCACGTAGGGCGAGGACGCCGAAGGCGACATGACGCGCCTCGTCCTTCATCACGTATTTGAGCAGGTCTTTCAGCAAAGGCTCCTGGGTCATCTTCCAGAGACTGCCGAAGGCGGCCATGGCGAGGCCTTCGATGATCACCTGCATACCGAGGAATTTGAAGTCCCAGCGCGAATCCGTGATGGTCGCATCGAGGAGTTCCTTCAGGTTCGGATTGATCGGCCACTCCCACTCGAGTTTTTCATTGACGTATCGGGCGAAGACTTCGACGTGCCGCGCTTCGTCCATGGTCTGGCTGGAGGCATAGTATTTCGCGTCCATCCAGGGAACGGAGCCAACGATCTGTGACGCAACGATCATCGCGCCCTGCTCGCCGTGCAGAAACTGTGAGAGCTGGTTGGAGATTCCGGCGTGGCTCAGTCGGACCATCTCCTTCTCGTTGAGCTTTTGTGCTGGTCCATAGTCCGCGAAGGGATTCATCTGCCTCGGGATGATTTCGGATTCCGGGTCGACGGCCGTATCCCAGGCGAGTTGCGTCGTCGCGTTCCATTGTTCCCGCTTGGCCTTTTCGTAGAGCTCGCGAAGTCCCTCTTTCACGCTGCCGTAATTCCAGACATAGTTGGAATCAAATGAAGTTAGAATGGTCTCGAGATCCTGTTCGTTTGTGCGGATCGGTTCCGGCGGTGCGGCCATGGGGGTGTTGCTCCTTTTTGTCCGGGCGATGGAGTAGCGTCGAGTTGGGATTGGACTGGGCGCGGGATCGAGTTCGATGCGACCGATCGCCGCGAGTATTGTAGAATATGACGTCGGATTCAGGTTTAAACAAGGGTGCGATTGTGTATTTTTGCCGCGGCGTGCGGAGGCGAGTATTCGATTTGGGCCAGACGGCAGCGTCGGGCGGGGCGGACTTCGAGCATGGCTGAAATTTTGGGGACTCCGAGGAAGAGCCAGGTGCCTGTTGGACGCAAACCCAGTCCTCGGCCGCCACAACAGGCTCGCAGCCGTCGGACGCGTCAGAAGCTGATCGAGGCTGCGGTTGAGTGCTTCGAGCGACACGGTTTCGACGAAACCACGACCGCCATGATTGCCGGAGAGGCCGGTGTCGCGGTGGGGACCGTCTACAACTATTTCACCGACAAGCGCGAGATGATTCTCGAGCTCTTTGACCAAACGAATCGAGAGGTCGCTGAGGAAGTCATCGCCCAACTCGATCCGGCCAGTTGGCGCGGCTCGATCGATCCACGGGATCGAACGCGTAGCCTGATCGATGCGATCTTTCATGCCCAGCGCTTGCGGCCCGGTATCCAGCGGATTCTCTGGGCGCAATATTTCAAGGACGCTGAGTTCCAGGAGCCCTTCGAGGCGCTTCGAGATCGAATTCAAGCGGCGATCGATTCGTTCATCGTCGCCGTGGATGAAGCGGGGCTTTGTCGTCCGGACCTCGATCGTGAAATGGCCTCCTTCGTCATATTGAACGCGGTGCAATGGAATGCGACGCAGGCGTTCTTGAACGAAGAGCAGCCGTTTCGAGATGCCGCCGCGGCGGCGACCGCCGAGCTCGTCGCCCTCTACCTATTCGTCTAGCGCCCTGCGCCTAATTCCGGCGCCCTGAAGCCATTTTGCGTTTTCGGGGGACGAATTGATCGCTTCCGGAACGAAAGAGGATGCTGAACCCGGCTTTCACGACGTGCTCGTAGCCATCGTATGAATCGTCCCCAACGCCATCGATATCCACCGCCTGCACCAGGTAGTGATATTGGTAGGCGATCCAGGGGGACACCGTCAGGTGTCGAGCCAGGTGGAGGTTCATGCCGAGTTCCGGTCCGATCCCGAAGTCGACATTCACGAGGTCGATATCGCTGTCCGTGTCGAAAACGTCGATGCCAACCCGAATGGCGGGTCCTATGAAGACCCTGACGTGTTTCGTTCGGATGATGCCAATAGCGAACAGGTGGTTCATTTCGAAGCCGCCGGCGTCGAGTTCCAGATCGCCGAGGAAGGTATCGAAAGTATGTTCCGAGCTTCGGTAGCCGAAGGTCCCCCGGTAGTTGAAGAGCGAGTCCTTGGCGAGATTCGTGTCAAAGACCACGCCCACGCCGAATTGGTCCGCATCGAAGTCGACGTCGTTGTTGCCGAGAAAATCGATCTCGCCGTCGACGCGTCCGTATTCGAAGTAGGCGCCGACGCCGAACGCCTGGGCGCTGCTCGAGAGACACAGGAGTAGGCCCGCCACGATCGCGGCCCGCCGCACTTCGGGAAGCCCGGGAAGCCCGGCAAAAAGGTCGATTCCAATCATCATTCACCCGATTCGGTTTGCATGCGTCATGGGACGGTGCCCGCAGTGAGCTCGGGGTTACATGTGATCGATGGGATCACGGATCTTGGTACGAGTGGTCAGGTCGCCAGGGCTTCGTCCGGGGCGAAATCTCGTGTCAGGTCTTGTGTCAAGATCGGGCGGGCATCCCAGCTTTTCACGTGTCGCCGTAGCAGGATGATTGGAATTTCCCGTTCGGTGCGGACGCGATAGATCCGGTAGGCGGGAATGGCGGCCTGGAGCTTGCGCCAATACTCCATGCGCTCCTTTTCAGGCGCCTCCGACCAGCTGACCTCGAAGGTCTCTGCCCCGACCTGGACTTCTGCAGTGGCCGCTGATTGGAGATTGAGCCACCAGGCCGGGGGCGAGTCGGATCCGCCGTTCGAGGCCACGATGATGTAATCGCCCTTGTATTCGACGTAGGCCAGGGGCAGGGTTCGCTTCAGGCCCGTTTTCCGTCCTTGCGTGCTGAGTAGCAACATCTGGATTCCCATCAGGCTGCCTCCGACAAGCCCGCGGGTGCCTCGGTAGAGGGCGCAATGTGCCCGGGTGAACATCAGCCAATTCGCCATGAATTGTCGGCCCTTTCTGGTTCGTTTTTTCGTCCTGGGAGGGGGCGGGGTTCAGCCGCGCTCCGGGGCGGCCGATGAGGACGAAGACTAGCATTTGGAGCACTACCTATGTCGATTCGATTTCGAAGATTTATGGCCGTGATGGCCGCTGTCTTGTTGTTTTCTACGGTCTTGTCGACCGCAGGCATGGCGCAGACGCGTTCTCAGTCCGATGCGGCGAACGCGCCGGTTGCCGTGGATGTGCTGTTGCTCCGACCGGCTGGATTTCTCAGTTTGATCGTGGGCACCGCGCTCTTCGTGGTGATGTCGCCGATCGTGCTGGTGACGCGGCCGCATGAGATCGGGAAGCCGTTCAAGCAATTGGTCGTGCGACCCGCGAAATTCCTCTGGTCGGACCCGCTCGGCGGGCACTAGAAATCTGCGGTCCGAGCCCGATTCGGGTGCGGACCGATTGTTCGATTCGCGAATGCCTCGTTGGACGTGTGATGACGTCTTGCGAGGCGTTCTTGCGTTTTCGTCTCGTGGCCAGCCTGGGCGTTAGAGCTGGCGGAGCGATTGACGGACGACCACGATGACGATCGAAATCCCGACGCTGTAGACGAGCCAGAGCATGACGGTTTCGACGTTGGCCGGGTAGCGAGGGATTCCAGGTCGGTCCTCGACGGCCCAGCGGCGAAAGCGAATCCCGCCCGCGACAAAGAGGACAGCGCCCAGGGCGCTCAATAGGATGGCCGGTGATTCGACAAGCATGATCCTTGTGCATCGGATGCGCAGGCGGGTCGCTGCATCGGGTCAAGTACGGAGAAGGCCGCATTGAGCCCCCAATCTCGTCCCATCGATCACCCACGGCTGTCCCTGCGCGACTGCGTTGCGGGTCCGAATGCCCCGTCGTCATCTGCTGTCCCGCCCGGTTTCGGGCTCGGGTTCCGGAAAGAATTGGTCTTCGATCGCCTTGGCAACGGAATCGCGAAATTGCTTTCGTGAGGCTGGATCACGGCCGAGGCCAGCGCTGTACATCATGAGATCCCCGGCAAATGCTTCAGCGAAAACGGTGCAAGCCGTCCAGACCACAAGTCGACGAGTCTCATCGAGCTCCGGAGTCCCCCCGCCCTGGCTTCGTGCTCGTTCGGTCCGCAGGACGTGCACCGTCTGTGCGAGCCGGTCCAGCAGGCCCGTGGCCGGGGCGTCGCCTTCGTCTTCGCCAACCGCGCTCGGGCCTTCGTCCGAGTCGGAATCCGACGGTCCTCGACCACTCAGGAGCTGCCATGCCAGGAGTCGCGCATGTCCACGCTCACCCAGGATCTGCGAGATCTGATCGAAGAGGTCGGTCGCTTGATTTTCCTTTGGGGGGGTCTCGAAAAATTGCTTCAGGTCTCGTTCGAGGCCCTGAAAGGCATCGACCGAAAGCGCATCCAGAAGCCCGTCCCGGCTGCCGAAATGGTGAAGCACCGAGGAGTGTGTGATGCCGAGGTCCGCGGCGATCGCTTGCAACCGCAGCCCATCGGGGCCCTGGTTCATCAGTTGTCGTCCGGCCGCGTCGAGAATTTCTCGTCGGGCCGACTCCGGAGTCCGCCGGCGCCGCTTCTGTGGTTTGTCGGCTGGAGTTTTCGTCTGGCCCATGTCCGGAGAGAATCACTATTTACAAAAATGTCAATAGTGTTAAATTGCGCGTTCGCATTTCGAGGAGACCCGCATGGCGCAGCCCAGAAACCCGATTCAATTTCGAGAAGCCTGGCAGGGCATTCGAGCATTGCTGAACGATCCCGACGATACAGCTCAGGTCTTCAAGATCATTCGGGCGCTGTCGGGCAACGCGGGTGAACGTCAATTCCAGAGATTCCTCGCCTCCGAACAAGGTCCGACCATCCTCGCGGAAAAACGTTCGCTCGTAGACCGCCTGTCCGATCGCGCCTCTCTGACCTCGCTTCCCGAAGGCTCCTTGGGGCGTTCCTATGCCGACTTCACCGAGCGTGAGCAGATCTCGCCACAGGGACTCATTGACGCCTCCGAGTCCGTGCCCGAAGCCGGGCCACCGCTGTCTGCCGACCGGGTGCTCTTTGGCCTCCGCATGCGCGACAGTCACGACCTTTGGCATATCGTGACCGGATACGGACGAGACCTGGTCGGTGAGGCCGCGCTGCTCGCCTTCACCTATCAACAGACCCGAAACCGCGGAATCGGATTCATCGTCCTCGTGGCGTATCTCAAGGCCGGTCGCGAATCCCCGGAAGCACGAACCATGATTCGCGATGGCTATCGTCGATCGAAGCGCTCGGAGTGGCTTCCCGGAGCGGATTGGGAGGCGCTTCTGCCGCTCCCCCTCGACGAAGTGCGGAAGACGCTCGGCGTCGTTCCCGTCGAGGCCTATCAGGCTCTGCGCTCCAAGGGCGCACCGGCGATCGCCTAATGCCCCGTCGCAAGGCGCCCGAAGGCTGACGCTCCGCTCGGCGCTCCAAGCTGTCCGCGTGTATAGAGCGGGCGGGCAAGGAGTCTGGGTGCAAGCGGACTGGGTGCGCGGCAGCTGGGTGCAAGGCGGCTGGGTGCAAGAAGCCTGGATGTAGACGGCCCCTGCCGGTTGGCGAGTTGCGTGTAGTTGGCAGGCAGAAGGGAAGTTGGGGTGGGCGACGGGAATCGAACCCGCGACTTCCAGAATCACAATCTGGCACTCTAACCAACTGAGCTACGCCCACCGCCGGGACTCGCCGCGCAAAGTACCGGGGGCCCGATGGGGTGTCAACGTGACTGGCTTTCCGAGCTAGACGCCTCAGTGTGCCGCATGGTTCCGGCCGGGAACCGATATTCGATGGCGATCGTCAGAGCTGGAAAAGGGACTCATCCCAGCTCGCACGAGGAAGTGCTCCATGACTTCGACCGACGCGCCTCGCCCCTCGACCTTCGCCGCCCCACTTTCACTCGCCCGGTTCATGCTCGCACTGGCCGTGCTCTTATTCCTGGCCGCCTGTTCGAGCAGCTCGCTGAAGCAAGCGCAGGACGAATCCATGGCCACGACGGGCTCTTCGTCGCCTGGGTCTGGGGATCTCGTCGCCAAGCCGGAGTTGGCAGAGCAGGGAGACATCGACTTGGAATCGGACGCCTACTCGGGCGTCGAAGAGATGGTCGTCGCCGGTTCGAGTGCGGCCGGCATCCTCTCAGACGTAGCGTACTCCAATTCGGTGACCGCGTTTTCGGCGGATGATCTCGCGTCGATCGGGGCCGAGGACATTTTGGAGATTGCGAATTTTACGCCCAATCTCGATTCGGCCGAGCGCGTGCGACACCGGCGTGCCTCCCCGGGATACGCGGCGAACGACTGGCGCACCGAGCGATACGATGCGATTTCGATTCGCGGTTTTACGCGGCCCCGGAACACGCCGCTTTCGACGTTCTCGATCGATGTCGATACCGCGTCGTATGCCAATGTCCGCCGCTTCCTGCACGACCGGATGCAGCCGCCCCATGGCGCGATCCGAATCGAAGAGATGGTCAACTATTTCCGGTATGTCCCGCTCCGGGATTCCAGTTCGGAGCCTTTTTCGGTCGAGACCGAAATCTTCGTTGCACCTTGGGCGCCGCAACATCGACTCGTTCGAATCGGCATCAGCGGACATGAAGTCGATCAAGGAGACGTTCCGGCGCGCAACCTGGTCTTTCTGATCGACGTCTCAGGCTCGATGCAGGGGCCGGATCGCCTGGGTCTGGTGAAGCACGGCCTGGCGGGACTGGTTGCGCATTTGCGGCCGATCGACCGCGTCGCGATCGTTGTCTACGCCGGAGCGAGCGGCCTCGTCCTGCCGCCGACGGCCGGCGATGACCGGGCCACGATTCTGGCCGCACTCGATCGATTGCAGGCGGGTGGATCGACCGGCGGCGCGGCGGGGATTCAGTTGGCGTATGAGACGGCCACTCGATCCTTCGATTCCGATGGGATCAACCGCGTGATTCTCGCGACGGACGGCGACTTCAATGTCGGCGTGACGAGTCGATCAGAGTTGGTTCGAATGATCGAGCAGAAGCGCGAGTCGGGTGTCTCGCTGACGGTTCTTGGATTCGGTCGGGGAAATCTCAATGATTCGGGAATGGAAGCCCTCGCCGACAAAGGCAACGGGAACTACGCCTACATCGATTCGCCAAAGGAAGCGCGAAAAGTCCTGGTCGAACAAGCGAACGCGACGCTAGTCACGATCGCCAAGGACGTGAAGATCCAGGTCGAATTCAACCCAGCCCGTGTCGCCGCCTATCGTCTGCTTGGATATGAGAATCGGAAACTCGAAGACAGTGACTTCAACGATGATCGAAAGGACGCCGGCGAGATCGGCGCCGGTCATCACGTGACCGCACTCTATGAAATCGTACCGGTCGGCATGACCATCGACCCCGGAAAGGTAGAGGGGGCAGTCGATGCATTGAAATACCAATCCTCTGCCAGCGCGCTCGATTCGGCGAATTCGGCGGACTGGTTGACCATCAAATTGCGCTACAAGGAGCCCAGCCAATCCAAGAGTCGGCTGCTTACCCGGGCCTTGTCTGGCGCGCCCCATTCCTTCGAAGGAGCCAGTGAGAATGGTCGTTTCTCGGCAGCCGTCGCACTGTTTGGAATGTTGCTACGCGATAGTGATTTCAAGGGAGACGGTTCCTACGAAATGGTTCAGGCACTCGGTCGTGACGCCATGGGACGAGACGAGCACGGCGAGCGTGCAGAATTTCTTCAACTCGTCGCGTTGGCTCGGACTCTCAAGCACTAGATCACGCTAGCGAAGAATCGATCGGGCACGTCCAGGCGAGGAGCATCTTGGGGCCGGGGTGATAAGCTCGCCGCATGCCCCAAACAAGAGTCGGTTCTTTCGCCGCTTTGTCGATTCGAAACTACCGGATGCTCTTTGCTGGGACGCTTGCTTCCTTTACGGCGTTCTTTACGTCGACGGTCGTGCAAGGCGTCGTCGCCTTCGAATTGACTGGTACGAATACAGCGGTTGGATCGGTCGTGTTTGGCCAGGGAATGGGGATGCTGCTTTGCGGTCCCCTCGGCGGTGCGTATGCGGATCGCCTGCCGAAGCGGCGCGTGATTGCGATCGGCCAGGCACTTTCAGCGACTTGTTTTGGTTCCGTCGGTCTGCTCTACGCGTCTGGGTCGCTCGAAATCGTCCACCTCATGATCAATGGTTTCGCGGTGGGTTGTGCCTTCGGTTTCATTGGTCCGGCCCGCCAGGCGCTCGTTGTCGATCTCGTTCCTTCCGAGATGCTCGGCAATGCGATGGCGCTGACCAATGTGTCGAATACGATGTCGCGCGTCGCGGGGCCCCTCGTTGCTGCCGTACTCATCGCGACAGATAGTCTTGGCCCAGCGGCCGCCTATGCCGTGATGAGCGTTCTTTACCTGATGTCCGCCGGGTCGCTTCTCTTGCTTCCTCGATCGGTCGTGCGTGATGATGTCTCCGAGACCCATGTCTTCGAAGACCTCAGTCTGGGAGTGCGTTATGCCTGGCGCCATGCCCGGCTTCGCCATCTTCTCTTCTTCTTCGTGGGCGTCATGTTGGTTGGCTTTCCGCATGTCACGCTGATCCCGGGTTTGCTCGAGAATCAGCTCGAGCGATCGGCGCAAGATCTCACACGCATGGCTCTGTTCTCCGCGATCGGGGCGCTCTCGGCGAGCCTCTTCGTTGCACGTTTTGCCGACTCGAGACATGCGACACGGATCTATAGTTGGTTGGCGATTGGCTTCGGCGCTTCGTTGATCGTTCTTTCGAGGATGCCGGATTTCGGCTACGCGGTTGCCTCAATGGTCTTGGTGGGTGCGATGAGTGGTGGCTTTCATGCGCTCAATGGTGCGGTGATCGCACGTGAAACCGAACCTCATTTCATGGGGCGCGTGATGTCGTTGACCTTGTTGGCCTTCGCTGGTTTCAGCTTGACGGCCTTGCCGCTCGGCATTCTGGCCGACCGATTTGGCGAGCGGACCGTACTCCTGGGAATGGGCATCGGTGTTGTGGTGATCGCGATTTGGATGGGCGCGATCGTCGCCCGTGATGCCCAGGTTCGCACCAAACAATGACCGAGACTCTGTGTCGTGGCTGATCAGCGGCCGGAGCCCCCAAACTGGATCGAGCGATTGCTCAACGCCTATGCGCGCGAGATACTCGATCGCAGCCTTCGGGTCCAATGTGAATTCGATCCACGGTTTCAGATTGCGAAAGACGAACGACTTGAAGCAGCCGTGGTCGGCCTTTTTCGCTTTGTGTTGTCGAGCGTGCCGGATGGATGTGAGGTCTATTTTGCGTCGGCACGAAGTCTCGCGCCGGTGGCAGCCCTCGAATCGGGCTCCCTGACGTTGCGATGGCAAGTGGCGGGCGACGAGCCCGGCCGGCGCCACGACAAGGTGACGGCGCTTCGGCCGATCGTTGGTAGCGCGCGGACGCACGTCCAGTCGAGGGCTGCGATCGCTTTGCGGGACGACTTCGGGGCAGCCGGTTGGAATCTGGAACTCTTCGCGATGACCGAAGACGAAGAGATGTGGGCTTGCGCGACGACGGTTTGACCGGGGCTGACTTTTGATCTTCAACAGCTGACCCGGGGGCGCAGAGTTTTCGACTTCCCTGTACCCATAACCATTCGGCCGGCGTATCAACCACCACGACCAAGGCCACAGACTGGGAACGGAGTCCAAGCATGAGCACACCGAGTCCATCCATCGAAGAATCCATCGAAGAGGGCGCCCGCGCAATTCCGTACGCGAAGATCCTGCTGGGCATCGTGCTGCTCGGGGGGCTGCTCTATCTGGGCCGAAGTGCCGGGGCGTACATTCCTGTCTTTGCCGAGTGGGTTGATGGACTCGGCGCGCTCGGTCCGATCGTCTTCATCGTGGGTTATGCGGTGGCCGTCGTTGGTTTCATCCCGGGCTCGCTGCTGACGCTGGCCGCCGGGGCGATCTTTGGCCTCGTCGAGGGCACCGTCTATGTCTTCGCGGCCGCAGTGCTCGGGTCGATGATGGCGTTCTTGCTCGCGCGTTACGGTGCGCGGGCTTTGATCGAGCGGCGCATCGAGGGAGACGAGCGCTTTGCGGCGATCGACCGTGCGGTGGGTGCGGAGGGGCGAAAGATCGTCTTTCTCCTGCGGCTCTCGCCGGTCTTTCCCTTCAACCTGTTGAACTACTCGCTCGGACTCACGCAGGTCAAGACGATCGACTATCTGGTTGCCTCGATCGGCATGTTGCCGGGGACGCTGCTCTATGTGTACACGGGGAAGGTCGCCGGTGATGTTGCGGCGGTTGCCGGGGGCGGCGCAGGGGAGAAGGGCGCGGGGGATTGGGCGGTGCTCGTCCTCGGGCTTCTGGCGACCGCGGTCGTGACGGTGATCGTGACCCGGATCGCCCGCCGCGCTCTGGCTGCGGCCACGAAAGAGGGCGAGGGCTCGGGCGCCGAGTAGACGCTGCGAGCAATAGGCAAGAAGAGCGAAAAGGAGATCAAGAGATGGCGAGCACGATCAGGATCGAACCGGTCGATGAGTGGAATACGCGGCTGGTGGAGAACGTCCATCCGTCTTCGTGGCAGAATCCGACTCCTGCCGGTCGCTATAACCTGGTCGTCATCGGCGCTGGAACGGGTGGATTGATTACTGCGCTGATCGCATCGAGCCTGGGCGCCCGGGTGGCGCTGATCGAGCGCCATCTGATGGGCGGCGATTGTTTGAACGTCGGTTGCGTTCCGTCGAAGGCCGTGATTCGAGGGGCTCAACTCGTCCACGACGCCCGGGCTGCGGCCGAATTTGGAATGCCCGCAACGGAATCAGATCTCGGCGATTTTTCGTCGGTCATGCGACGGATGCGCGAGATTCGCGCTCGCATCAGCGAGGAAGACTCCGCAGAGCGTTATTCGACGGAGTTCGGAATCGATATCTATCTCGGCGATGCGCGTTTCGTCGGGGAGGGGAAAGTCGAAGTCGACGGCCAGACCCTCGACTACAAGAAAGCAGTGATCGCGACCGGAGCGCGCGCGATTGCCCCACCGATCGAGGGACTCGCGGAGGCCGGGTATCTCGACAACGAGACGGTCTTCAATCTGACAGAACGACCGCGCCGGGTTGCCGTGATTGGCGCTGGCCCGATCGGCTGCGAGCTGGCGCAGGCTTTTCGTCGACTCGGCTCGGAGGTCCATATCCTCGAGCGTATGGATCAGATTCTCACGCGAGAGGATCCGGATGCTGCGAAGATCGTCCAGGAGGCGATGGTTCGTGAGGGGGTCGAGATGATCTTCGAATGCAATCTGGATCGCGTCGAACGGCGTGGTGACGAGCGAGTGATTCATTTGACCTGCCCCAAGAAAGGGACACGCGAATTGGTTGTCGACGAAATTCTCGTGGGTGCCGGGCGTGCGCCTAATGTCAAGAACATGGGACTCGAGGCGGTTGGGGTCGATTTTGAAGAGCGGGCCGGGGTCAAGGTCGATGATTCACTCTGTACCACGAACTCTCGGATCTGGGCGGTCGGCGATGTCTGCATGAAGTGGAAGTTCACGCACGCGGCCGATGCCGCGGCGAAGATCGTCGTTCAAAATGCGCTCTTCGCGGTCGGCCCGATCGGTCGAAAGAAACTATCGGATCTCAAAATGCCCTGGTGCACGTATACCGAACCCGAGATTGCGCATGTCGGGCTCTACGAGCACGACGCGGCGGACGCGGGGGTCGCGATCGACACCTATCAAGTTTCGATTGCTGAGGCGAATAGGGCAGTCACGGATGGACAGGAGGAGGGGTTGATCAAGGTTCACGTGAAGAAGGGATCGGACGAGATCGTTGGTGCGACGGTCGTGGCCGCCCACGCGGGAGAATTGATCACTCAGTTCACGATGGCGATCCAACACAAGATCGGGCTCGGCGCATTCACCAACATCATCTACCCCTATCCAACGCAGGGCGAGGCGATCAAGCGAGCTGCCGGAGCCTACACCCGCACCCGGCTGACACCGACCGTCAAGCGCTTCTTTGAACGCTGGATGTCCTGGCAGCGTTGAGACCCTGCGCGGCGGAGCGCCCCCGCGTCTCGAGGCGATTGCGGTTCTCTGGGCCGCCTCGGGAACCCGCTTTGGCTAGCCGCGATGCCTGTCTTCTGGAATCATGTGACTTCGACGGCGCAATGCTATCGCCGTGAGGAGCATCGATTGCACCAGGATTGTGAGATGCGCTGTAAGACGACGGCCTTGCGCGTTGCGTTTTCATTGTGCGTGACTTGCGTTTTCGTCGTTGGTTGCGGCGCGGGCGAACGCATGATCGAGTCGAGCGTCAGTTACGAGCCCCCGATCGATCATCGGATCGTCGTTGAAACCACCGTCGACCTGCCGTCGGATCGCGCCTGGGATGAATTGATTCGCCGACTATCGGAGAGTTCGTTTCGCGTTGCGACGCTCGAGCGGGCGTCGCGATTCGTGTCGATTGAGCTCCAGAGTTCGAGCGACCTGGCGACGAGTGCGAATCGACCGACGCGCTATATCGATTGCGGTCGCACGACGCGAACGTTCTCGGAGGACGGTGAGAGCGAGCGCTTCGAATATGAGGTTGCGGACTCGAGCCGTCACAGGGAGTCTGCTGTGTTGCCGGACGGCTTCCGCGTGAGCGACGTTGATCGGCGTGTGGATCTCGATTCGCGAAGCACTCTCTATCTTCAGCCCGAAGGGAAAAGTCGCACGCGAATCACGGTCAAATCTCGCTACGAGGTTCGGATCGGCGTGTCCGGGGTAGCGGTGCGAATGCCGCGGGATCTGGATGAAGCGATCGGGGCGCCGGAAGCGTTTGGGCCACGCGTCGAATCGATCCGCTTCTCGAGCTTCAGGCCGGGCCAGGATCAGCGCCGCGGCGGATTGACCTGCCGCGCGACCGGTGACCTCGAGCATTCCTTGATCGCGCTCGCGAACCCGGCTGCCGCAATCTGAAGTCGAATGGACCGCGAACGGATTTCAGCGTTTCTCATTCAAATGTTAGGCGGAGTTCGCTAACCCTAGGTTGCTCCCTGTCCCCTGCGGTCTCTGAGGCCCCTGCGTTCCTAGGGGTCTCTTGGGTCATTGGAGTCGCTCTGGTCACTCAGGTCATTGAGGGACCAGTCGTAAGCGAAGTAGCGAACGGCAGCGTTGCTTCCCTGCTGACGAATCCAGTTCGCGTCCTCCGCCGGAATAAAGTCCGCGATCGCTTCGAGCACACCGCCACGCGCATCGAAATCCGATTCGAACCAATCGAAAACCTTTGATAATCGGATGACGTTCGAGGAGCGGTCAAGGGAAAAGCCCTTTTCACCATTGCTGAGCCAATTTCGCATGGCCGCGGATAGATCTTCCGAAAGGTGATCGGGGCGGAAGGGCCCGCGCGCCAGGGGCGGACACGAGGCCGAGGCGCAGACGATCGCGCCATGGATGAGGGGCTCGTTCATCTTGCGGAGAATTTCGTGTTCGATCGCACCGAGGGAAAGCGTACGCCCTGCGATCGTTGCGACTTCTATATCCCAGACGGGGGAGAAGAAGGATCCGATTTCCTTGATGCCGTCGATCGGGTAGTGCTGGACGATCAGATCGATCGTGAGGATGTTGTAGGCGTTGATCCAGAAGGCGAGTTGGGCGTCTCGCGAGAGTTTGACCGGATTCGCGTTATGCACCTGCCGCGCGAGCCGTTTCCAATCCTCCGAGCCGCCCAGGGCGCGGTAGTCGACGCGCGTGCCGGCCAGATCGTCGACGACGCGCGTGTGCTGCTCGAGCAGTCGGCCATAGAGATCGAGATCGATCGGGCTTACGCCAGCGGCGGAAGCCTGGGTGGGCATTGCGATGAGGCTTACGAGTAGGGCGACCAGGCGCATAGCCCGGCCGACGGGAAGTGCGTGCCCGGGGAGCCGATGGCGAGGCGGACGGTGGCGGGGCTGGCTGAAGGGGCGAATTTTGCAGGGGCGGCATGACATGAATAGGGGCCTCGGGTGGCACGGGCTGCTCGGGACGGATCGATTCGTGGCGGAGTCGACCCTGTCGGTCCTTTAGTCTACGTCCATTTCATCGATTGGTTTCAGGCGTCGGGTGCCGGAGATCAGGCCATCGAAGATCTGATGCTGACGCGTCGTGTGGCGACGACGGGCGCGCCCGATATCCTCCGGCCGCGATCGAACCAGAGGAGACGAAGGTGCAAATGAAGCGGCATGGAAAACGGTGGATCTTGAGCTGTGGGCTCATCCTCGGTGTGGGGATGGCGGTTGGTTGTTCGGATGACGGATCCCAGTCGACCGGGGGATCGAAAGGGAAGGGCGCCAGCGTGCCCGGTTCCACGACCTCCTCGGCCTCCTCAACTCCCACGACCCCTGCGAAACCCGAAACGCCTTCGACTCGGCCTCCGTCTGCAACGCCCGGGGACTCGGGCAACCCGGCTGGGGCTGCTGCTGCGGCTGCCGCCGGCGAGCCCAATGTGCTCTCGGCCGAGGCGCTGATCGAAGGGGGTCGCTCCGTGTACAACGCGAATTGCATCGCCTGCCACAGCATGGACCCCACGAAGGATGGTGCGCTGGGTCCGGCCGTATCCGGGTCATCCCCGGCGCTGCTCGAGACGCGGGTCCTTCGCGGAGAATATCCGGAAGGCTACGAACCCAAGCGAACGACGCGAGTCATGATCCCTTTGCCACATCTCGAGCCGCGACTTCCCGAACTCGCCGCCTACCTGAACTCTCTCGACTAAGTCCGACCGACTAACATCGGGCGTTCTCGTCAGGCCCTGGCCTTCGCATTTACCTTCGGCTTTGGCTTTGGCTTTGGAGTAGCCACGAGTCAACAGCCAGGAATCAGCTGTTCAGGAACGCACCGACCAGATAGAGGACGAGCCAGAGGGCGAGGCCTCCATGGATCGTTCCGGAGACCGTCGTCAGCGGCTTCTGGGTGGCCGCGCCGGGACCGATCAGACCATTGACCTCGACGGCGAGAATCAGGCCGCCGGCGACGAGCCAGTAGACCATGTCATTCGTGCCGGACAAGAAGCCCGGCAGATTGGCAGCCGAGATCATGAAGAAGATCATCGGGATCGAGAAGAGCGTGTTCGTGCGCGAGGCCATGCCGGCTTTGCCGCCACGCGCCGCTGCTTCGGGAATCGGCTCGCCACCCGCCGCGACCTGCTCGGCGTTCTTGATCACGACCTGTTGTGCGGGCCAGATCACAAACCAGACATTCGCCCACATCAGCGTGCCCATCAGGCCACCGGTGAGAACCTTGGTCATGTATCCGTCGGTCAAAGGAATGCCGAGGGACATTCGGTAGCCGACGATGCACCAACCCGTGATGAACGTGAACATGGCGCCCCATCGAAACCACCAAAGCGCGTTCGGGACGAGGCCTCGGGTCATGGCGCCCTTTGCGGTGCCCCCGATTTCACTTCCAAAGAAGGGTGTCTGGATGAAGTTGAAGTAGTAGAGGACCCCGATCCAGGTGACGCCGGAGAGGACGTGGAACCAGCGGAGCAATACTTCGATGCCGTTGCCGCTCGTGATCAGATCCATTGAATTCTTCCTTTTCTGAAGGCACTTTTCTTGAAGGCGCTTCGTGAGTCGCTCACGGCGTTGTTCCCGGGCACGGGCCAGGGACCACAAGGCGCCGTTGGGCTCCCCGAAGGCGGTCCGTTTGGTCGCGTTCAGTTTATCCGCCCGCCGGATGGAATCTAGGGGCAAATCGGCTTCCCGTGGCGGAAAACCTCATTTCTCTCGTGGTCCACGTGGGTTAAAAAAGACACGCTTGATGTATCCGCTCCCACGTCATAGCCAAATTTGCGAGTGGGGAGGGCGAATCGACTCGATTGCCTATTCTCCGGCGCTCGTCAGGCTCGGCGGGTGGCCGCTTGGCGGCGGACAGGACGGGCCGCGGAGGATTCATCAATCATGCAGCGACGCCAGATCCTAGTGACGAGCGGCTTGCCTTATATCAATGCCGGGCTCCACCTCGGGCACCTCGTCGAATATCTCCAGACCGACTTTTGGGTGCGCTTCCAAAAGCTTCGCGGAAATGAATGTCGTTATTTCCATGGCGACGACACGCACGGTACGGCGACCATGTTGCGCGCCCAACAAGAGGGTCGCGAACCCGAAGAAATCCTCGAAGAAATGAAGGCCATTCATGTCGCGGACCTGACGGACTTCGGAATCGAACAGGATCACTACAGCAGCACGCATGCGCCGGCCAACCAGGCGGTCGTCAACGAAATCTGGGCGGCACTTCGTAAGAAAGGTTATGTCGAAGAGCGGGACGTCACGCAGCTCTTCGATCCCGAAGCGGGTATCTTCCTCGCCGATCGTTTCGTCATCGGCGGTTGTCCAAGGTGTAAGGCGGAAGGGCAATACGGGGACAATTGTGAGGTCTGTGGTGCGACCTATGATCCCGGCGAGTTGATCGATCCCCGGAGTACGATCTCCGGCGCCGTTCCCGAAGAGCGAACCCATCCGCATCTCTTCGTGAAGCTCGAGCCCTTCCACGAATTTCTTGACGAATGGATCGGTGCGCCGGGGCGGATGCCGCCGGAAACCGTGAATTGGCTGCGTGGGACCTTCCTTTCGGACACTCTGCGAGATTGGGACATTTCGCGCCCTGCACCCTATTTCGGCTTCGAGATCCCCGATTCGCCAGGCAACTATTTCTACGTCTGGCTCGATGCGCCGATCGGATACATCGCCTCGACGAAGGAGTGGTGCGACGCGAATGGCCAAGATCTCGATCATTGGTGGCGCAATCCCGATTGCGAAATCCATCACTTCATAGGCAAGGACATTGCGTATTTCCACACGCTCTTCTGGCCCGCGATGTTGAAGGCGGCGGATTTTCAGCTGCCGACTTCCGTTCACGTGCATGGTTTTCTGACGGTGAATGGCGAGAAGATGAGTAAGCGAAAGGGCACGTTCATTCTTGGACGTACCTATCTCGATCATCTTTCAGCGGAATATCTTCGCTATTACTTCGCGAGCAAATTGTCCGCACGCGTGGACGATATCGATTTGAACTTCGAAGAGTTCAAACGGAAGATCGATTCGGATCTCGTCGGTAAAGTCGTCAATCTCGCGAGTCGGACGGCGCGCTTCGTGAAGGGTCGCGATTTGCCAGCCGTCTATCCCGCCGACCGCGACGAGGGGCTCTTTGCCGCGGGTGTCGCCGCAGGAGAGGAAATCGCGGACGCCTACGAGGCCCACGACACGAGTCGTGCGATGCGGTCGATCATGGCATTGGCCGATCGAGCCAACGAGTTCGTCGAGGCCCAGGCGCCCTGGAAATTGAAGAAGGATCCGGACAAAGAAGCAGAGCTCCTCGAGGTGTGTGCGATTGCCTTGAATCTCTTTCGCCAGATCACGATCTATCTCGCGCCAATCCTGCCGCGATTCGCAGAAGAATCTGGTCGCTTGCTCGGAGTCGAGGGCGCGACTTCGGGGCAGACCTGTTGGGACGATGCGCGGACACCCGTTGTCGGAAGTCGGGTCGCAAAATTCGAACACCTGATGGAGCGGGTCGATTCAGAAAAGCTGGATGCGATGGTCGAAGCCAGTCGTCTTGCCGCGGTGGCCTATGCCGAAGCGAGTTCACAGGGGAAGCAAGAGGAACAGAGAGAGGAAGAGGCATTGGACGGCGAAGCCCTGGAAGCCGAATGTACGATCGACGACTTCTCGAAGGTGGACCTGAGGGTTGCAGAGATCGTCGCGGCCAAGGCCGTACCCAAGGCCAACAAGCTGCTCGAGCTCGAGCTGTCCCTCGGTGGCTCCGAACGGCGTACGGTCTTTGCGGGCATCAAGAAGGCGTATGACCCCGAGACGCTGGTGGGCCGGCTGACGGTGGTCGTCGCGAATCTCGCGCCCCGGAAGATGAAATTCGGATTGAGTGAAGGAATGGTTCTGGCGGCGGGACCGGGCGATGATGAGATCTTCATCTTGTCACCGGACTCGGGTGCCAAACCGGGCCAGCGAATTCGCTGAGGCCTGGGTGGTCGGCCCCCGTCGACCCCCGTCGACCTGCATCGATCTGCGTCGTGTGACTAACGCTTCAAGCCCAGGTTCAAGACGCGTTGGATCAAGTCTTGATAGGAGAGCCCGATCTCGCTGGCTGCCGAGGCCATTTCTTCGTAGTTGGCGAGCTCAGGATTCGGGTTCGCTTCGAGGAAATAGATTTTACCGTCCTCTGATAGGCGGTAGTCGATCCTGGCATAGCCTTCGAGAGAAAGCATCCGATAGATGCGCTTGCTGGTGCGTTCGAGGGCGGCTTCGACGCCGTCCGGAAATTTTCGTGCTCCGGTGATTCGGACGCCGTGCTTTTTCTGGTAGAGCACATTGTGTTTCAGGCTTTCGGTCGCGATCAGCTCCTCACCCGGTTCGAGCTCGTCGACGACGAGTTCTCTGGGCGGTAGCGCGACGAGCCGATCGTTGCCGAGTACGCCGACGTAGACCTCGCGTCCCGAGATGAACTCTTCGACGATGGCGTCGGTCCCGATGCGTTCGTGCATGAATTGGACGCGTGTGGCGAGGGCGTCGTCGTCTCGAACGATTGAAGCCTTCGAAATTCCCATCGAGGCCTCCTCGACCAGCGACTTGACGATCAGCGGAAATCCCATGTGCTTCGGGCGACGCACGCGCCGTCCCGTTCGGGCAACAAAGAAGCGCGGGACCGTGATGCGATGATAGGTGGCGACCTTTTTGGAAAGTGCTTTGTCTCGCGCCAGAACAAGGCCGCGTGGATTGTTGCCTGTGTACGGAACGCGGAGTAGCTCGAGGTAGGCCACGACATGCTGGTCGTAGATCGCCTCGCCCTGGAATTCGTCGAGCAGATTGAAAACGATATCCGGCTGCCAATCTTCGATCGCGCGACGAATCGGGAGGACGGCATCGCGGACGCCGAGTGCCTTGGCTTCGTGGCCAAGAGAGCCCAGCGCGCCGAGGATGTCGCTTTCGGTCTTGATGCGATGGAAGTCATTCTCGCTGAGTGATTTGATGTCGTCTGGAGGGACGAGGTCCTCGTGCATCAGGGCCAGGACGCGAAGCTTCTTACGCCTTTTCGTCTTGGCCTTTGTCCGCTGCCGGGCGCTGGGATTCTTGGCGTTGTTGCTGTCATCCGTCTTTTTCGACTTCGTGGAGGTCATAGGGCGTGCCAGTCCTTCCCTCGAGTTCCGAACTCCGCACTGCGGGCGGAGAGTAGGATGGCCAGGTCGACGACCAGACCGCGGCTTCGGCCCAGAGCGCGAAGTTTGAGCTCTCGCGTTCGTGAGATCATTTCGGCGAGCACGCTATCGAGGGCCAGCTCATGCTTGCCCGTGGACCGTGCAACCAATCGTCGGATCTCACCGCGATGGCGCCGGAGAAAAGAAGCCGCCGAAATGCCGCGTCGCGCGCCGGTGTCAGGCGATGCGAAGAGACGAAAGAGGTCCTGGTCGGAAGCACGGGCTACGGCAATCTGATACCGGGCCCGCTTGGCTTTGTAGTGTTCGCCCAGGGTCGTCTTGATTCGATGGATCGAATCCGGACGAGCACGGCTCTTGATTGGTGGGGTCTTGCCCGCGAGCTCATTCATGAGCTCATCGACATAACGAAGCTTCTGTAGTGCTCGCCATCCCTCGTAGTCGCGCCGCCAGGTCGAACGCGGCGCGAGCCAGACTGCAAAGGTCTCGGCGAAGTCTTCGTCCGGGTGACTTTGTGCGTACCAATAGGGGAGATGAACCACGTAGCGTCGACTTCCCGGCTTGGGTCTGTAGTAGTCGGGGTAGGGCTTTGCGGACGATCCGAAAAGCGCCCGCCACTTCTTCCGGCGATGGAGGCTGAATGCATGCTGGATGGCATGGCCGGCTTCGTGGCGGAGCAGTCGCAGACATTCGGGCTTCGTGCTGCCTTCGACCTCGAGGATCTGGGACCTTTCGAGGCGGCGCAGGCGCGGGTGGACGAGGTAGAAGGGAATCGCGATGCCGGGAATACCGGCTGGCGAGAACCATTCCTCGGAGAGCCAACAATGGGGTCGCAGGCGTAGGCTCTTTGCGGCTAGCTCCCGATGTAAGCGCTCGATCGGGCCTTCCAGCCAGGTGCCCCGAAGGTCGAGCCCGAGGTCGCAGAGGCGCCATTCAAGAAGCGCTTGCGTCGAAGCGTTCTCCCAGGATTTTTTGTGCGCCATGTTGCAGATTCTATCCCAGGAGCGTGGCTTGCGGATCGAAAAATTCGACGTCGAGGGCGACGATGAAGCGGTAACCTTTGTGGCGAGAAGCTTGATTCGGTTTGTCAGTGTGAAACTTGAATGACGACCGAAAGCCCTCATCAAGGAGCGAGAGATGCTGACCAAGATGGATGACTATCCGATTCACCAGACGACCGAGCCGCTGGCGATTGTCGGAACGAGCGATCGACATGCCTACGATCGCTATTGGTTCAACGGCTATCAGGACGATGGCGAGTTCTATTTTGGAATCGGTGCAGCCGTCTATCCGAATCTCGGAATTCTCGATTGCGGATTCAGCATCGTGATCGATGGCCAACAGCATGCGTTCCACGCTTCGCGCCGGGCGCCCGAGGAACGCAGCGAAATCGAGGTCGGCCCCTTCAAAATCGACATCCTCGAACCAATGAAGAGCTTGCGCGTGACCCTGGACGACAACGAAACGGGGATCTCCGCGGATCTACTCTGGATCCCGCGGACCGCGAGCTTTGCGGAAGAGCATCAACGCACGAAGCGCGCGCCTAACGGTGGAGCCATATTTATGGAAGCGACGCGCTTCAACCAATTCGGTCGCTGGCAAGGTGAGATCCGCTATCCGGGCGGGTCGGTCACGATCGACCCTGCGCGGGTCCTTGGTACGAAGGATCGGTCCTGGGGGATTCGGCCGCTCGGGGACCCGGCGCCCCCCGGTGCGCCGACTCTACAGAAGCCCCAGTTTTCATTTCTATGGGCGCCTTTACATTGGAAGGACCGATGTACTCATGCGGGGCTCTTTCAGAACGAACATGGGGTCACCTGGCATTGGGATGGCATGATCATGCCCACCTATGACGATCCCGCCGATCTACCAGGCGTTGAAGATCCCAATATGCAACCACTCGCCGGAATCGAGCACGAGTTGGAGTTCTTTCCTGGAAGTCGGCGTGCGCGTCGGGCGAAATTTACTTTGCTCGATCTCGAGGGAGGGCGCACCGAGATCGACATGGAGCCATTGCTCGTGTTTCGCATGAAAGGGATTGGCTATGGGCATCCCGAATGGGGGCACGGAAGATGGAAGGGCGAACTCGCCATGGCGGGCGAGTCGTGGAAGATCGACGACGCCGACAATCTCGATCTTCCCAACCAACATATCCAGCAGGTCATGCGTGTGCGGACGGGAGACGAGGAAGGGATCGGTGTCCTCGAACAGATCCACCTCGGTCCGCATCGAGGATATGGCTTCAAGGATTTCCTCGACCCGGCGACTTGAACGATGGCCGAAATCGAAATGCGACGTGCACACGACCTCGAACCCGCAGAAATCCGGGGCCGGATCGCAGGGCTGGCGGACAAGATCAGCGGACGGCTCGGCGGCTCCTGGGACTGGCAGGGTGACGACGCCATCTGCGAAGCGCGGGGCGCGAAGGCGCGTGTGGGTTATGACGAGCGTTCGATCTTTGTCGAGATTTCACTTCCAAGGGGGATGAGGCCTTTTCGGCGGAAGTTGGAGGCGAAGATCGATGAGTATCTGGTGGGGTTTCTCGCGCCAGAGAAAGGTCGAAGTTGAATTCATCATCGATATCCGGGCGGCGGTTCTCAAGCCAAGTGAGATGCTCGATTTGAAGCGCGCGCTACCCGCATCTTCTTCGGTCTACATCATCCTTTCGACTTTTGATGGTGCCACTCACCTTCGCGAACAGGTCGAGAGCATTTCGAAGCAAAGCAACTCCGATTGGCGATTGCTGATTCGGGACGATCAGTCGAGCGATGGTACGGACAACCTGCTTAAAGAGCTGGCCGTGAAGGATGATCGAATCGAGGTCCTGCAGGACGAGCTCGGGCATTTGGGAAGTAATGAAAGTTTTTCGCGTCTCATGGAGGCGGCATTGAGTCGCGGGGCAGATTGGATTGCTATTTCCGATCAGGACGACGTCTGGAAACCGGATAAGCTCGACTTGCAGCTTGCTCGGCTCGCCGCGGTCGGCGCAAGACCGGATGAGGAGGTACTCATTCATAGCGATCTGATGGTTGTCGGATCGCGCCTCGAGGCGATTTCGCCGTCTCTCCATCGGGCGATGAAGTTGCGCCACGAGGATCACTCGCCGCTCGCCACGTTGCTCCTGCAGAATTTCGTGACCGGCTGCACTTGCATCGCGAGCAGGGCGTTGCTCGAGCGTGCACTACCGATTCCCGAGGAAGCGATCGTTTACGATTGGTGGTTGGCGCTTTGTGCTGGATCCATGGGTCGGATTGTGTTCGAACCAGCGAGCACCGTTCTCTACCGACAGCATTCCCAGAATCAGATTGGCTTCAAGCCGTATCGCCGCGCCTTGGGAGGTCTGCTCGCCCATCTTCTCAAGCCTCACCAGATTGGCGTGGACGAGATCATGGATACGATCAAGCAAGCGCACGCGTTAGAGCTCCACTTGGCGAATCTGCTTGGCGATTGCGAGAAGGACGGCTCGGAAGGTCGATCGGACTCTCGTCGCCTCAATCTGGCCCATGACTTCCTCGCCGAATACATCGGGCTCTATCGGAAGGGCCACGGCCGTGCTCGTCGCGTATGCGGACTTGCCCGCCTTCGAGTTCGTCGTCAGGATCCAATCCTCGACGCGGCCCTGAAGCTCAAATTGCTCTTCGTACCGGTCGAATGTTCTTTCGAGGCACCGAGTACTTAGCCGGCAACGAGCCCTCTTGGCGGTTCTGCCGGCGCCTGTCGAGGTCGAGGTCGAAGCGAGGGCGACCGCATGCTGTGGTCGCTGGCCGGACAGAAGCCGACTCGTGTAGACTTGGCTGCTCACGGCCGGTTCCGGCGGATCACCGCCGACTGAATAAAGGGCTCGCATGGATCGCTCACGCTCGATTTGGCTTGCGAACCGTGACCCGCGAGTTCCGGTCGGCCTTGGTCTATGACTCGTGACCCGTCGAGTTCGATCATCACCATCGTGAAGAAGGTGGGGACCGACTGGCGCGGGAGCCCCATTCTGCTCTTTGGTTGGATCGCGCTGCTATTCGTCGCCCATAGGGATGCGCTTGGCTTTCACGGTCGATCGGGCACGCTCGACCCGATCGAATCCTTCTTTTTCGAGGCGGGCGCGACCGTACCGTTTCTGCACTACGCCGCGTTCGTCTATGTGATATGGGCCCGTCGCCATGCGCTCCTCGGGTCATCGCGACAGGAATCTTCCCCGCTAGCCGGCATTGTTCTCGCTGTGTTCGGCTGCGCGCTCTTCATCTGGTCCCGGCGTGTTGATCAATTGGATCTATTGATCGATTCACTGACCTTGCTTCTGGCAGCCGGCAGCCTGTGGGTGGGAGGCTGGCGCAGATTGGGTCGTCTTGTGCTTCCACTGGCGATTCTTTGGCTGGCTCGCCCTTGGCCGCCAATGGTGATTCATTCGATCCACGAGTGGCTTCAGACGATGACCGGAAATGTTGCAGTGCTCCTTCTCTCGCCGATTGGAATGGTCGAGACGTCTGGGCACCTCTTGAATTTTCGAGGACAGAATTTTGAAGTGGTCGAAGGCTGCAGTGGGCTTCGAAGTACTTTGACGCTGATCTTCGGAACACTCATCTACGCCGACATGTCCTCGAGAAGCCGGCGGCAGACCCTCGCGCTGGTCTGTTTTTCCGCGTTTCTGGGCCTAGTGGTGAATAGCCTCCGCGTGATTTCGATCATGCTCGCTCCCGGCGCCGACGCGAGCGCGGATCATTCGATTCAAGGATTGATCATGATCTCGCTGGGTATCGTGCTCGTCGCTGGAGTCGATGCGCTCGGGGATCGATTCTTTTGGCCGAGAGGGGATCGCTCCTGGAGACAACCTGCGGTCGCGCAAGAGTCCGCATCATTCGATGGGCGGGACAGATTGTGGCCGCCCATTCTCCTGGCAGGGTTGTTGGTCGTAGTGAGTTTCGTTCCGCTCGCTCAGAAAGCGCCAGAGTCGCGGATATGGAAGCTTCACGAGATTCGGCGGGAAATGGGTTCATGGAGCGCGGTTCGCATACTTGAACTCGATCATGACCATATGGGCTCCGTGGACTTTCGCGACAAGCTCTACCGGGAGTATGTTCGAGGCAACGATTCTGTTCTGCTTTTCGTGGGCGCCGACGACCGCCGAAGACGAGACCAAAGCAGTCTTTCCCCGAAGACTCGTGTGCCCGGTAGCGGCTGGGAGACCGTCGAGTCGAGCATGGTGACCCTGCCCGGTTTTGGGCGGGTCGTCGAGCGGCTTCGCCAGCGCAGGGCTTCGCAGGAAGCACTCTCCTTCCACTTTCGTCTTGGCGCGGACGGACTTTGGACTGAAGTGCTGCGGTGGTTTCTGGCATTGGATCTGAGATCGGGACAGCGACCCGCGGAGCTCGCGGTCGTGCGTGTTACGGCTCCGATTGTCGGAGGCAATCTTGCTCGAGCGCAACGGACGCTGACCCAGTTCATGACGGAACTCGATCGTGATCTCGAACGAGCGAAGCCTGACGAGAACCGATGAGGATGGTGTGAGGGAACTGGGATTCGACGATCCTTCGAGCGAGGCGCGTTTCTCCGGGATTCGGCGGATCAGGCGTTCTGTGACGAACGTTGGGTTCATGGTTGCCACAGCGTCGCCAGCGAGTGACGCCGAAGTTGTTGTTCAATTGTTCCTCGGTGCGATTTTGAGTTTTCGTTCGAAGCTGGCACCTGGTTCAGCCTGATCTTCGGTCGTGAAGGTGACTCGCAGGCGGAGCACTTCGCTTCCCTTTCTGGGCGAGCGCAGCGTGACGTGAAAGCCGGCGTAGAGGGCGTGTGCGAGAGCTGGAAAGGCGGCCTTTACGTCCAACCGAGCGGCAAAGCAGCCCGTCGTCGCGACCAGTCGGTCGTCAATGTAGACCCGCACGATTGGCGATCGCCCGGACGCTTCAAGTGCCCAGCCACCGACGACGAATGGTTCATTTCGGCGAAGCGGGCCTTCGCTCGGAATCTCGAGGTTCGCGTGAATGACCGGATCTGGAGCGTCCGCGACGTCTTCTTGCGGATTGGAGCGGCGACCGATCGCGCTCGTGCGTTGTGGTAGCACGCGTACGTCGGTGAACTGCGCTTCATGGTACCAGCGAAGTAGCTCGTCTTCGGAGTGGTAACTACGGTACTCCGGGCTGTACCAATCGAAATTGAGGAAAGCGGCAATCTCCGGATCGCTGTGGGCCCCGACCGCGAGAAGCGCGTAGGCCTGGGCCAGCTGAGTCCGCCCGGCACGCGCCGCCTCGTCGCGTTTGAACGTCCACTGCCCCAAGATCTGACACAGCCTGTACAGGACCGGGTGGGGCAGCCGCGAGGTGATGGGTCGCATCAATTCGTCCTGTACGAAATGAACCAGTCGAGCATAATGTGTCAACTTGCGTTCGCTGGGGTAGAGCCAGACTGCGAGATGCCCACCGTTTCGCACCAGGCTCGCCGAGTTGCGAAATGCCTGCCCGCAATCCGGCGTGTGGTGAAGTACGCCGACGGAGTAGACGAAATCAAATGTCTGCTCCTTGAAGGGATGCTCGAGGATATTTCCTCGCACCAAATGGAGGTTCACACGTTCACCCTGTTCCCGGCGCGCGCGCTCGAGCGATGCGCTCAGGTCGAGTCCAACTGCGATCCCTCCGTGGTCCGCGACCGTCCGAACGTACTTTCCCATTCCGCATCCCACTTCGAGGACCCGCTTGCCTTGCAGGAAGGATGTGTCGATTTTTGTCACATCCTCGGTTGAGGGTGTCTGGACAAAGACGTCGTCGAACTCGAGGGGGTCGTAGAGACCCGGATCAATGCCGGTCAGGAATGCGAGCGTGAGAAGATCTTCTTCGGGCGTCGTGACCTTGTAGCGGTTCCACTCGTAGCCGAAGGCTTCTGCGGTTCGCCGATGCAATTTCTCGAAGCGGCGCAGCTCCTCGCGGGTTGGCGGCGTCGCTAGTCGAACGATGGCGTCGTGGTGTTTGTGCGCGAATGCAGGTGACTCTGCCAGCGCGTTCGGCAACATGTGTGGGATTCCGTCGATGATGGGGTAAGCGCGTGCACACCCTCGACAGACGAGCAGGCCTTCGATCAGATCGTCGCCCACGCGAATCCATTCCTCGACGTCTAGATCTTCGCGACATCGGGGGCAGCAAATGATGTCAAAAAGTTCATTTCGCACGAAAGGATCCTGTCGCGGCGGCGGAATCGCTTAGGCAGGCCGGCAGTTCCGATACGCCTTGGTGTCGAATCGGGGGGGCAGAACGATGAAGCGCGTCCCGGGACTGTTCGCCTGGGACGCGCTCTCGAAATCGAATCAGAGTTGCGGTCTGCCGCTTTCACTACGAGAAAGCGCCTCGCCGACCCTGGTCGGTTCGCTTGCCGGCTCTAACAGCCCGCCTCGTCGACGCTCGGTCCGTCCCAATCGCCCATCACAGGCACATCGGCTCCGTCACCGTAGTTCAGCTGGACATCGACGCCTTGGCCGGTCGACATGTTGTTGAGGAACCAAACGCCCAACGCGCTCACATTGCGAAACGCACCGATTGTTGAACGGCCGTCGCGATCGAAATCACCTACGACTGGAAGATCTCCAGAATCGCCCATCGGCCGCTCAGTCACTGTGGAAGCACCCGGGATATTGTCCGCGCGGAGAAAGAAGGAGTTCGTTGACGGGCGGTAGACACCGACTTCGTCAGACCCGTCCGCCGAATCGTCCCAATTGCCGATGACCGGGATGTCGCCCGAATCGCCGAAGACGAATGTCGCGGGAGCAGGGTTCCCATCATTGAGAAAGAACTCCTGAGTCGATGGTCGGTAGATGCCGACTTCGTCACCCGCCGAAGTGATATCGAAGTCGCCAACGACCGGAATGTCGCCCATCGCGCCGAACGAGGTGATCGTGATGACGCCGGGAGCGGCGGGGGGGTTGGTCGTCGCAGTGAAGAACTGACCGAAACCAGCCGAGTCCCGGAAGACGGTGATCTGATCGATGCCGTCGCCGTTGAGATCCATGGCCAGGGGCGTATCGGACCCATCGCCGAGGGCTCCGGAATTGATCTGGGGTACCGCGCAAGCGGGATCATTCGAGCTTCGTAGGTACCAGATTCCACTTCGGAAGAGCCCTGCCGTCTCGCGCGGTTCGTTCGCGACGGCACCAGCGTAGACAAGACTGCTTCCCAGAACGGTGGAAGCGAGTACAAGGGCCAGCGTCGGAATCCAAAATCTCACAAACACAATCACATCTCCCATATCGTATCCACGAACGCGCAGAGCAAACGAATCTGAACTCGTTTCGTTGACTCGGCTCTTCGTCAATCGCGTGATACGCGGCGCCAAAATTTGGCCGATCTCACCCTGATCGGTTCCCAGAATCCTAGCACGTACGCGCCAGACTACGCGGCGCGGGCTAGCTCTTCGGAATTCAGGATACCAGAAACTTGCGAGTGTGTTGCACGAAATCGAGCGAATGGGTGGTGCCGCCTCAGGTATGTCGCCGGCCTCGCGGACGATCGGGTGGTGTGTTTCGGAGCTAGAGTATGAGGCCGATCTAACTCAGGAGTCGCCGAGCGACGGTAGAATGCCGCAGTGCTGCACGTAGCGATCGGGCGACACGCCTGAACCGTGGGAATTTTCGAAGCCTTGCCAGGAGGGGAATCGCTGCCAGTCGCCGCAGGATTTGATCTGAAGCTTCGGATTGTCCTGGGCGGCTCGATATCTGATTGTGGATCATTTGCTGGTTGAGCCTGATCTCCAACGACGCCTCGGCAGAGAGCGGCTCTAGCTCCAGAGGGGCAGTCGGGGTCGCGCGAAAGCCTTCTGCCGAGTAGTGGAATTGGCTGCGTTCATCGAGCCGGGTGCGTGGGCGGAAATCGTTCTCGAGCCGACTCAAATTCGGATTGTAATAGGGGTCTTGCTCGATTTCGGCGCCCCAGCGCGCAAACATCACGGCGACTTCGCGATCATTCTTGTCGTCGCCCCTCGAGGCGCTTCCCAGATGGATCAGCTCGGCGAGTGGATTCATCACGACTCGCAAGCCGCTCGAACGGACCCGCAAGCAGAAATCCGTATCGTTCCACGCGACAGCGAGTTCCTGCTCGTCAAACCCTCCGAGCTCCAAGAACAGAGTCCGTCGCGTAAGCAGACATGCGGCAGTGACGGCACTCACATTTCTTGGCACATGGGCGTAGAAACCCTCTTCGAGCTCCGAAGCCCGATCGTGTCGACCTTCGAGTGCGTGCGCGGTCAATCCGTACACGCCCATTGTGACGCCCGCGTGTTGAATTCGTCCGTCGGGGTAGAGAAGCTTGGCGCCAACAGCGCCGACCCCGGGGACCCGACATGAGCCGACCATTTCGGTGAGCCAGTCAGAGGAGACGACGATCGTGTCATTGTTCAGTAATACGACGAATTCACCCTCGCTTCGTTCGACGCCTTGGTTCACGCTGCGCGAGAAATTGAACTCTCCAGGCACGCGAATCACGGTATGGGGTGTCTTCGCGAGATAGGCCAGCGCGTCGGCTTCCCGACTTTCGTTATCGAGAATCACGATCTCCCAATCGTCGTAGTCGGTTCGTTCCTCGATCGAAGCGATACATGAGCGCAGCAGATCGAGCCGATCACGTGTCGGAATCAATATGCTGACCTTGCCCATCTTGCCCGGCTGGAAGCGGACCCGATAGACGCCGACTCGGGCTCGTTGAGCCCATGCTGGCCATTCGGCGACGGCATGGATGTCGCGTCGTTCCAATGCCTCGGCGACGGCGCGACGCCCCGAATCAAAAGCCTGAGACTTGGAGTCGGAGCGAAGTGCCATCGAGTCCTTTGCGGCACGCCAATGACAAAGTACCTGCGGAATATGCGAGATACGATTCGTGTGCTCGCTCAATCGCAACATGAAGTCGAAATCCGCGGCGCCGTCGAAGCCATCGCGAAGGCCGCCTAACGAGTGCGCCAGCATTCGGCGCACAACCTTGATATGTCCGATGTACATATATGATAGAAGGAGCTCGGGGGACCAATCAGGCTTGTACGAGACTTGTTGGCGGACCCCGTCGACATCGACGAGATCATGATCCGAGTAGACGAAATCTAGATCGGGGTCGTCGTGTAGGGTCTGCGCGATCACCGAGAGCGCATGAGGCGCCAATTCATCGTCGTGATCAAGGAAGACGACGAACTCCCCAGATGCGAGTTCGATCGCAGCATTCGTTGCTCCAGCGATTCCCAAGTTCGTGCTGAGACGTTGATAGCGCACTCCGAGGCGCTTCTGGATGACTTCCAGGTATGCCAGAACTTCCGCATCAGTCGACGCATCATCGACCAGGCACAATTCCGTCGACGGCCATACCTGACCCATTGCTGACTCGATCGCGCGAACGAGATCGGGAAGCTGCGGATCGTGAACTGGCATGATGATCGAAAAGGTTGGAGGCTTGTTAGGCCCGGCCGTCGAGGGCTGCATCAATTCGATCCGCCCGATCGCGAAAGCCAGTTCGCTAGTCGGTGTCCGATTCGCGACCAGAGGCGGGAGTTCGCGCGTTCGAGTTCGTCGATCCGAGTGCTGGCAACAGCCACGTCAGTCTCTAGCCTCTCGATTTGCGTCCGGGTTGTCGCCGTTCGTTCTATAAGAGCTGCCTTGTCGATTTCCAGCGCGTCGATCTCGCGATCATTGTCTTCGATGCGCGTTCGCGCATTGTTTATCTGGCCCTCCAAGTCGAGCGCGCCGTTCCGAGCCGCTTCGATCTCGGCTTCAAAGCCCTCGATCGACGTCCGAGCGGCGACGAGATCCTGCAGAGTGCGTTCGAGTTGTGCTTCAAGGTCGGCTGCCGCAGAACGGGCCGCAGTCAACCGTGCTTCGTGATCGGTCGCCGCAGACCGAGCTGCGCTCAACTGAGCTTGGAGATCAATCTGTGCAGATCGAGCAGCTTCGATCTGTGATTCCATGTCCTTTGCTCCGGATTCGGCCTCTTCGAGTCGTCGACGCTGTTGGTCGATCGAATCGCGAGCCCGATCGATCTCGACAACCTGATCGGCCGAGGTTCGCGCAGCGAGCAGGAGCTGGCTCTTCAGGTCGTCGTTCGTCTGACGCGCAAGCATGAGTCGCTCGTTTTGTTCTTTCGATGTCGATCGCGCCCTCGCTAATTCGCCGGACTGGCGATCGGCGTTCGATCGCGATGTGCGGATTTCTTCCTCGAGTAGATCGATCGAAGATCGGGCTGCCGCAGACACGTTCACCTGTTCCTCGATCGTCGCACGGGCTGTCCGAAGCTGCTCCACTAGATCCTCTTGAGCGAGGCGAGCGTGGTCGATCTGGCCTTCGAGCGCTTCATTGCGGCCTGTATTTTCCTCGACGAGTCGTTCGTATTGGCCGAGCAACCACTGCGAGGAATCATGAAGAACCGAGTCTGCGGAAAGCTGCCGCTTGATCCTGTTCCAACCCTTCGTCGAATTCGAGCAGGCGGCCAGCAGATAGACGGGCACGGGAAATTCATCCTTTTGGGGTGATGCCCATCTGGCCGGTTGATTCGAGGATCGGTCGAGGTTGGGACTCCAACGGCTTGCATCGACTTTTCGACGCTGCACGGTGGACCCTTCGTTGCCTTCGTCAAGGACGGTGATCCATGATCCGGCCCAGAGGCCTTGACCCGAGATCCGGACATGCGCGAAATGCCGACCGAGCAGCGTCGTGAACTCGCCGCGATCCATTTCGCTCAGGTGGTAGGGATTCTGATGTCCGGCCCGATCGGTATAGATCGCCCGGTCCGGCGTCGACACGAGAAAGATCGCACGATCGCATAACACGCGTTGGACTTCCTCGACCAACGCCTCGGGGTTCGCAACGTGTTCGATCGCTTCGAAACACACGACCGCGTCGAAACTTCCGTCTCGTAGGGGTAGCCGTTGCGCATCTCCGCATAAGCCGGAGAGATCACTTCGAAGGGCCGCCGAATCCATGTCCAGGGTCGTCATGCTGCATCCGGCCTGCTGCATGAGAAGGGATCCGTAATTCGATCCGGCTGCAAGGTCGAGGACGCGAAGGCCTTTCAGTAGCTTTGCGGCGAGCAGGTAGCGATGAACATGTTCGTAGGCTAGTTCGGGGCCGTCGCGATCCGGAACGAAACGTTCGGCTTCCCGTTCGGGATCCGAGTTCCCCGAATGGTTTGAATCCGATGATTTCATGCGGATTCGCTCCTCTCACTCGCAGCCTCGTGACGCATCCGGCTGGCCGCACGAATGCGAGCGCCTTGGATGTTACGCAGCCACTCTCGGTATGCGAGAAGACCGTACAGGAGCCTTGATCGTGGTGCACCGCGCTCGAGATCGGCCAGCACAACTCGTCGGACCGCAGCCAGATCCATTCCATCGGAGGCGTCAGAGTCCAAGTTGTCCACGAGTCGCTCTCTGAGTGGGCCGAGAAGCCATTCTTGCATCGGGAGAACAAATCCTTGCTTGCGGCGATTGATGATCTCCTGAGGTAGATCCGGCGCGACGGCGTCTCGCAAGATTCGCTTGCGCCGGTCTCCGCCGCCCTTCCATTGCGCGGGCAGCGATCTGGCCAAGGCGGCTAGTTTTGGCTCGAGATAGGGTGCCCGGCCTTCGATCGAGGAGGCCATCGTCATACGATCGAGTTTCGTCAAAAGATCGTCGGGCAGCCACGACAACAGATCCGCAGTCTGGGCGCGTTGCAAGGGACATTGGATGCCAGCGAGTTGGTCCATTACGCCGGTGGACCACGCGTCTTCATCCGTTGGCGCGCCCGGCACCCATTCGTCGCGTTCCGAGTGCGTCGACAGCATCGGGAAGCCACTCGGCGTGGCGTTGGTGCGCTGAAAGAACGCTCGTTCCACAGGGTGCTTGAGCGAGTCGGAGCCGAGGCCAAGTGCGCGAAGGAAAGAGTTGAAGCGGGAACCACGATGCTCCGGTTCGGGATAATAGGCGTAGCCCCCGAAGATTTCATCAGCTCCCTCTCCAGTCAACACAACCTTGACTTGTTGGCTGGCTTCGCGGGAAAGCAGGAAGACGGGCAAGCAGGCAGGATCCCCGACCGGCTCGTCAAGCGTGTCGATCACGTCGTCGAACACCGAAAGACAGGCTTTGATATCAAACCCGAAATGGTGATGGCGCGTACCCAATGCGGCGGCGACAGATCGTGCATAGGGGCTCTCGTCGAGCTGAGCATCCTGGAAGCCAACCGAGAACGTTTCAATTCCGGAAGAATGTTGTTGAGCGATCGCAGCGATCGCCGAGGAGTCGAGTCCACCGGAGAGGAAGACGCCCACCGGCACGTCCGACGCGAGTCTGCTCGTGACGGAGTCGAAGAGTAGCCGTCGAGTCTCGGCCGTAGCGGCTTCGTAGTTGCGCGGAGTCTGGACCTGCATTGCGGGCTGAGGACAACGCGTGATGGCGATCGACGACGTATCCGAAAGGCTCAGGCAGAGTCGGTGTCCGGGAAGCAGCCGGCGGATACCCCGCACCATTGTTCGAGGCCCAGGAACATAATGGAGGGCAAGGTATTGGCGCAGGGCGATCGGGTCGATTCCAAAGTCGAACTCCGGCTCGACGGCCAACGTCGAGAGCTGGGAGGCAAACCGGAAGGAGCCGCCGGATTGGCTATAGAAGATGGGCTTCTCTCCATAGCGATCTCGATAGAGGTAGAGCTTCCGCTCCCTACGATCCAGAATCGATATTCCAAACATTCCGTCGAGACGATCGGCGAATTCATCCGGCCCCCATATCCGAAACGCGTGCGGGAGAACTTCGGAGTCGCAATTCGACTCGAATCGGACTCCCAGACCTTCGAGCTCGCGCCGCAACGCGAGGTAGTTGTAGATCTCGCCGTTGACGAAGGCGACGATTCGATCATCGGCGCTCTTGAAGGGCTGTTGTCCATGAGCGATATCGCGAATGGCTAGTCGCCGCATACCAAGGGCGACACCGTCTTCGAAAAAACGTCCTTCGCCATCGGGTCCCCTCGCCTGCATCGACGCGAGCATCCGGTCCATTCGGGTGTTGGGGTCCTCGTCCGCGCTGAACAGGAAGCCAGCGATCCCGCACATTCAGCGACCCGCTCGGGGTGAGTGGTCGAGCAATTCGTCGAGCAGTGCGCGATAGCCCTCTGCGCACTCCTGGAGAGAGAACTTCTCTTCTGCACGGAGGCGCGCGCTCTTCCCAAGAGCTTGCGCCAAGGTGTCGTCGCAGAGCAAGCGCTCCATCGCGTCATAGAGCGACTCGATGTCGCCGGGTTCAACAAGGAGCCCGTCGATGCCGTCTCGAACGAGTTCGGGAATTCCAAATACGTTGGTCGCGACGATCGGATTTGCGAAGGCCATGGATTCGAGCACGACCCTTGGTAACGACTCTTGGTACGAATTGCATATCGTTAGATCCGCAGCGGCGAAATGGGGCCGAGCATCGGGTACTGGGCTCCTCAACGTTATGTTATGCGATAGGCCAAGATGTCTAATCTGCCTTTTCATCGAATCGAGATACTCGCCCTCGACGACTCCGAGAAAGACGCAGTGGAAGTCAGGCCTCGATCTGCGAAGCCGCCCCAGCGCCTGAATCAGCTCCAGTTGCGCCTTGCGATGGCATGATGTTCCAACGGACAGCAGCAGGGGTGTACCGTTGGGCAAGCCGAGCGCGCCCCGAATTTCGCTTCGGTGGCGAACTGCTGATTCGAGATCGAAATGCGTCAGGTCGAGTCCGTTGACGATCAGCCGATCTTTTGATCCGATCAAGCTGTGGGTGAAGAGTTTGCGAGTCGCTTCCGCGACGAAGACGATGCGGTCCGTCAATGCCAGGGCCAATCGCGCCCGTTCGGCGATCTGCGTTGGCAAACGAGAATGGAAATAGGTTTCGGGCGCTTCGCTTTCGCGCACGATCCAGATCGATGGCCTTCCGAGTTCAGCAGCAAGATGAACCGCCCAGAACGTCTCCAGTGTGTTGGCGATGATCAGATCCGGTCGCCAGACCGATGTCAATCCCGCTAGTCGACGAACCTGCGCGTCGAAATCTTCTCCGCTCGAAATCGACGTATCCCAATCGAGCGTGCTCACGGGTATTCCGGCAGCCGTCCAATCCTTTGCGAACGGTCCGTCCGTCGGCGACACAAGCCTCTTCTCGAATCGGGAAGAGTCGAGGGCATTGGCCATTTCGAAGAGGGAACGCGGTGCGCCTTCGAGATTCAGGCTGTGGCTGACGAAGAGGATTCGTGTTCGACCCTCTTCAATTTGGCGTATCTTGGGGCGTGTTTTTTCGGCCGGATTGGCGATCCGTATGGGCGCAGGTATGTCCAGCTGGAGCTCGGCCACGGTCGTTTTTTGTCCTCGAACGGAGGCTTCGATGCGACAGGGCGTTCGGCCGCTGGCAGAAGAGGTCGGAACGAGAATGCCAAAGCCACTTCGGGTGGCGCCGGGCACACCCGCGTGGACCTTGCCTACGTCCGGACGGAAGCCGCTGGCGGTCACTGTCCGGGGCGGTTCGTCGGCCATCCAAATGGTCAACCGAACCGGCTCGCCCGACGTCGCGAAGCACCATCCGGCCATGAAGAGTTGGGCATCATCGGTGATTCGATCTTGCGCGACGGTCGTCGTGCGAGGCGTCTCGAGCGCGAATTCGATTCGAGCCGGACCGCCCGTGGTCGACGTATTCGAAATGACGGGGCTCCCCCCGTTCGCCACACCCGGAGCGTTTCGAGGCTTGCCGCTCGCAACGGAGACATGGTCAAGCGTCATCCAGCCAAAGAGACCGCGAGGGTTCTCCGCCTCGAGAATCCATACGTTCTCCAGCCAATCACACATCCGGTGGGACGTGATGTTTCCGTCGGCGATCGCTGGGGAGAACGAAAAGGATCCGGACGAGAGAGCTGGCCACGAGAAGTCAAAGGCGAGATCGAGTTGGTCGCCGCTCTCGAGCTGGGTTAGGTGGATGCCCTCGAGTTCGGTATTCGTTGCAGTGACGACATCACCCAGGCGATTTCGAAGCGTGAAGCCGATGAGTGGCATGGTGAGCCGGTCCAGACATTCGACAGTTATGACGACGGAAATTCGTTCGCCGACGCCGACCGTCGAAATCGGCTTTCCGGCCTCATTGCGTACTTCCATTCCGACGACTCGCGCACGGCCATCTCCGAAGCGATCGTCTTGATCTCGAATCGGTGTTGCGGGGCGTATGATCGATTCACCGTCAGGTCCTGTATTGCCCTCGTTGCTAGTTTGGCTTCCGGTGGCCATTGACGCGAGCGGCGCATCGAGTTCACAGTCGTCGTGATATCGCGCGGCGAGGTAGCGCTTGACGACCTCGGCGGGTGTCCCATCTACGCTAACACGTCCATGTTCGAGCCAGATTGCCCGATCGCAGAGCGAGATGATGGCCGAGGGATCGTGTGAGACCAGTACGATCGTTGTGCCCTCTTCACGCAAGCGCCGCATTCGGGCGAGACAGCGCTGCTGAAAGAAAGCATCTCCGACGGCGAGCGCTTCGTCGATCAGGAGAATTTCCGGATCCGAATGGATCGCCGCGCTGAACCCGAGTCGCAGTGACATGCCCGACGAATATGTTTTTGCGGGGTGATCGAAGGCTTCGCCGAGGCCAGAGAATCGTCGAATTTCCGGCATGCGTGATCTGACTTCGGATTTCGACAGTCCCGCAAGCATGCCCAGGACGAGCGTGTTCTCGGCGCCGGTATATTCCGGATGAATTCCGGAGCTGAGATCGAGCAGGGTGCCCACGCGACCTCGAACCGTGAGCGATCCTGCCGTTGGGCTGAGTATGCCGGCCAGCATTTTCAGCAACGTCGACTTGCCCGATCCATTTCTTCCGATGATGCCAACGGCTTGGCCGGTCTCGATGGTTAGGTTGATGTCGTCCAGTGCTCGCGGCCCCGGTGGTTGTTTGCGCGCAATCCGCAACGCCATCGTGCGCAGCGACGAGCCGGCGCTCGATCCCGGGTAGACTTTGGTGAGGTTGTGGGCATGAATCGCAACGCCATTCTTGAGCTCGCTCATACGAGATCCTGGAGTGAGCTACGAACGCCGAGATATAAGAGCATTCCGACTCCGACCGAGAGAGCTGTCGTGAGACCAAACTGGATGAGGAGGTCCACCGGAGGCAGCGCGCCATCCATGAGTAGCCCGTGCATGATGCGGATCGGCGAGGAAACGGGGTTTAGCACTAGAATGAGTTCGCTGATTTCAGCGAGTCGTGTCGCAGGATAGAGGATCGGAGAAACGAAGAACGCGAGCGAGAGGACCGGCGGAACGACGTCGGCCAGGTCTCGCACGACAGCGCCAATCGAGGCCAGCGCGAGGGCGATTCCGGCCGTGATCGCCATCGTTCCGAGCAGGACGACGGGAGCGACGAGAAGGGTCCAACTCGGCGTGCCCACAATCCAAAAATGAGCCAGGCCATAGGCTGCGAGCCAGGGGAGCGAGCGATAGAAGCTCGCGAGACAAGGCGCCAGCACGAGGATCGAGATCGGAAAATGAGCACGGTGTACATAGTGCCCCGCGCCGGACAGGAGCCGAGGGCTGCGCGCGATGACGTCTGCTGTCAGGTTCCAGACGACAAGGCCACTGAATAGAAAGAGCGCATATTCAGTCGTTGACTGCCCGGGCCGGATGCGAACCGGGATCAGCGTCGAGAAGACGAAGGAATACGTCGCGAGCATTGCAAGAGGAACTCCGATTGCTGCGAAGGCGCCTGTCACATTGCCCCGATACGACCCCGGGAATTCCTGCCCAGCGAGCGACATGGCGAGCTGGAAATATCTCTTTGTGGCGTTGGGATTTGACATATTTCTCGCTGGGTTTTGCATAAGGTTCGACGCCCGAAATCCATCGCTCGCTCAGAGTCGACGGAAGACCACTACATCCTGGTACGATGCAAAGTGAGTTGCTCCACGGTCGGCTGCGAGCGACGTCACCCGCGGCTCCCAATCGGTAAAGAGTGCTCGAAAGGACTCGGCTGTATGGAATGCGGCGAAGGCATTCGAGCCCTCGGTTTGCGGCCCGGTGAGGCCACGTTTGTTTTGCGTGACGTGGAAGCCTGTTCCGCTCAGTCGGTCATAGTCGGCTTTGGACGCATTCTTGAGAATCTCGTGGTAATGCGGACCGTGGTATGAGGCAACTAGGGTGCCGCCCGGGCGTAGAAGACGATGCAGCTCCTCCGCCCAGGCCTGTCCGGCCTCAGCCGTGAGGTGGGTGAAAACCGAGGCTGCGTAGATCAGATCGAAGCGACCAGCTGGAAAATCGAGTGGCGGCTCGAGGCGGTTCTGTCGTGCGTCGACAAAGGGAAGATATTCGTTGCACCAGTCGATCAGATCCCCATCGAGATCGACGCCACAGACCTCGACGGATGGGCAATAGGGTTCCCAGGCGGCAAGGAGTCGGCCGCAGCCGCATCCGAAATCCAGAACGTGCTCGAGTTTTTCAATCTCGCAGCCACCTTCCGCAGCGAGGGCGAGAACTGTGCGTAGGCCCGGCGCTCGGCTTTGTGCGAAATGCTCGCGGTCGCGGTGCCCGCTCGTGCGATGGATCAGTTCGCCTGAGGGAATGTCGCCGACGAGCGGCCAGTTCTCGATCATGGCCGCCGAAGGACGATCTCGGAGCTTCTCGAAGATCCGAGAAATGGCTTCGTGACTCGTCGAGGGGGCGTTGCGAAACGATTCCAGTGCTCGCCGCACGGTTCGATCGAGGTCGACATGGCGGCGAATCCAGTCGTTCAACTCCTGCCTGTGATCGAGATCCAGTTGGCGGCATCGCTCCAGCTGCGCTTCTAGATCACTGCTTCCACGCCTCGCGGACTCGATCTGCCTTTCGAGTTCCTTGGCCGCTTCACGCGCCACAGAAATTTCGCGTCGCTGGGCCTCGCCGGCTTCGCGGGCAGCAGAGATCTCACGCTGCTGGGCTTCGCTGGCTGCTCGTGCTGCAATGATCTGCGCTTCGAAATCGTCCGCACTGTCGCGCGCGGCCGCAATTTCCAATGCGAGTTCGCGGATTCGCTTTTCGGCCTCAGCGAGTTCATGAGTCTTGTCCATTCGTTCCCCACCGATGCGACTGAATCACGGTCTCTGATACCCACAGTCATCGCCTGATTCCGCGCTGGGACGCTAGCTCGCGACGTTTGGGGCGGCGAGCAGCGAAACTTCGCCCTCTCGTCGATTCGATTCCTGCCGGCCTGTCTGAAGGATGCTCACGGAGCGATGACGGCTGCAGAATAGGCAAGTCAGTGCCGCGTGTGCGAATCTTCGTGAGTCGAGCGCCACTTTGTTGCCTGGTGGCGGATTGGCCGGTCTGCCTGGGAGAGGTCATGCTGCGATCGATCGCATTGCTCCGCGGCCTCTCGGCGCTCTTCGTCGTTCTCTTCCACTCCGTACATTACGAAGGAAGGGCGCTTCACGAATCGAGCCTGGCCTTCGAGGGGGTTGCCGACAGGCTTTCACTTTGCGGAATTACGATGTTCTTTTGCCTTTCGGGCTACCTCATGGCGAGGTTGGTCGAAGGCGACTCGTTTGGCCGCTTTGTCTCTCGAAGGATCTTGCGGATCTACCCGCCGTTCCTGATGGCCACGGCGATCGCGGTGATCGCATCGCGTGTTGGGCTTGTGGCGATCGGCGACTTTCCGCTCGTTGCGCTGACCTTGCTTCCGGTTGGTGAGATCATTCGACCCCTCGGCGTCGAATGGACGCTGGTATACGAGGTCTTGTACTACGCGATCGCTTCGCTCTTCTGTTTCGGGGCCACGCGTCGATTCTTCCCGGCGTTCATCATGCTCTGGACGGCTGTCGTTCTGGTCGTGTTCCTGGGTTTCGACATGTTCGGATCGACCTTCCAGCCGACCCTCTCCGAGGCCGCATTCTCGATTTGGAATCTTGGCTTCCTGGCCGGAGCACTCGGGCGCTTTGCGGAACGAAAGGGATGGGCCCGACCGAGCTGGGTCTTTCCGGGCCTCTTGATTCTCGCGATCTCCGAGTTGTGGGGGCTTGGGATTCGTCATCTGTTCTTGCCCATTGGCCTAGCACTGATCGCGCTGGCCGCGATCAGTTGGGAAGAGCGGCGTGGCGGACTACATCCCCCTGAATGGGCGATCTGGATCGGAGACGCCTCGTATGGAATCTATCTTCTTCATATTACAGTGATTCGATTGATCTTGGCCCACGTTGCGCCCGAGGCGGATCTTCCAACCGGATTGCTCAGTCTGATCATGTTTTGCGCCGCGCTTCTCGTTGCGACGCCCTTCGGCCTCTTCGAACACCGTGTTTATGGTTGGCTCGTGCAGCGTCTCCCGAAACGCAACCCGCCGCAGGATAGAGCCGCCGACGGGCAGCGATTTCTTCGTAGGTCGGAGGGCTGAATCTCGCGCGGCGATGCGGCGCCATCGAAATCGGAGCCGCGATTCGACGCGCTCAGATCCCTGACCTTGGATCCCGTCGAGCCCTTTGCTGAATGTGCGCACGTTTCCGCCGCATCTCCGGTACGGCCTTCCACGCATCGCGATACCCCGCCATCAAGGGGCGATCTCTCAGGAGCACAAACCCCAACCGCAGAATCTCCCAGCCGACCAACCACGGAAGATTGCGAAGAAAGTCCCCTGGCGTTTCATTCTTGATGATCTGCAGGTAGTGGTTCTTGAATGAATGACGCCGCGTATCAACCGAAACCTCCGCTCGGCGTCCACGTTGCCAGCCGCGACGATGCAGGCCGACTGCGTCCGGTACGTAGAGAATCCGCCAGCCGAAGAGTCGTGCCCGCCAGCAAAGGTCGGTGTCTTCGTGGTAGGCGAAGAAGGTTTCGTCGAAGAGTTCGCCGTTGACTTTCAAGTCGGAGAGGCACGTCTCACGCAACATCATCGCTGCGCCGCTCGCGGCATCGACGAATTCCATCGCGTCGAATTGCCCAAGATCTTTCTGGTCGCTACCGCGATCCCGGGGTCTTCGGTTGCGGGGCATGAAGATTCCGGCGCTGTCGATGGTCGCCCGATCCGGTCGCAAGAGTTTGCCGGTCGCGATCGCGACATCAGGCAGCTCCTCCATTTCGCGGACCAATCGCCTGACATAGTCGGCTTCGAGTTGGACGTCCGGATTGAGGACGAGAATGAAGTCGACGGCCCCGGGCGATCTCGTGAGCAGGTCGACGACACGATTGGCGCCGCCTGCATAGCCACAATTCGGTCCCGCCTGGAACGTGATTTCTGAGAAGGAATGTCTCAGCGTGCGGAGGTGTTCCGGATCTTGATCGGTGTCATAGACGACGACCGAGGTGGGGGGCGGGGATTGTTCGATCAAGGAGGCGATGCAGGACTCGAGATCGTCGTAGGTTCCGTGATTGATGATTCCCGCCGACCAGCGGATTTCGGATCGAGGCGCCGACGGGGCGGAGCGGGGCCGCGACGGCGGTGCGTCGTGCGCACTCATGCGTCGATCCTCTCCTTCTCCGGGGGTTCTGCTGGGCTTGTCGGGTGTGTCGAACTGGTGTCGACGAGTAAAGGCGTCGTACCGGGCGTTCGCTGGGTCCAATTCCTTGTCGGTCGGGCGCCACCCGATGATCAGAAAGGCTAGCCGAAGCGCCTCCTCGAATCAGCCGGGCACCCGAATCAGGCGCAGCCCGCGTGCGATTGCGGAGCTAGTATTTCTTGGAACGCCCGCCCGACGAACCGCGACGCGCCTCACACCTGTGCCATCGCCTGTGAAACCAAAGGACCCTCAATCATGCCCATGAACGTCCAAGCCATCGCCAGCCTCCCCGACAAGGTCAATCAGATTCGCCTTTTGACGGCCAAGATCGTCAACGAGGAGATTCTTCCCAACGAGAACAAGCTTTGGCGTTATCGGCGCGATGGCGGTGTGACGGACGAGGAGAAGGAAAGCTCGCGCGCGCTTCGACGTTCGATCCAGGACAAGGTCAAGCAGGCCGGGCTCTGGGCGCCGCATCTGCCTGAGGAATATGGCGGCTGTGGGCTGACCTTTCTCGAGCATGCCTACATGAATGAAGTGCTGGCCTACGCGATCGGGGCGGCTTCGCTCTTTGGTGTCGTTGCGCCGAACTCGGGCAATCAGAAGATTCTCTTGAAATATGGTTCGGAGGAGCAGCGCAAGAAGTGGTTGGTGCCGCTGACCGAAGGAAAGATGCAGTCGGCGTTTTCGATGACGGAGCCGGATAGTGCAGGCTCTGATCCGCGCTCGATCAAGACGACGGCGACTCGGGATGGAGACGACTGGGTCATCAATGGACACAAGTGGTTTACGTCGAACGGAATTGGCTCAGACTTTCTGATCGTCATGTGTCGGACGGATGACCCGGACGGTCCGGCTGAAACAAACGGCAAGATGACCCAGATCATCGTTCCCACCGACACGCCCGGCGTCAATATCGTTCGCGGGATCGAGGTCTGGGGCAAGTCCGGGGATCACGCGGAGATCATCTACGACAACGTCCGGGTGCCCGCCGCGAATCAGCTCGGGCAGACGGGGTCGGGACATCAAGCGGCTCAGGATCGGCTAGGTGCCGGCCGCGTCTTCCACTGCATGAACTCGGTCGGCCAGATGTGGCGCGCCTTCGATCTGATGGTCGATCGGGCAACCACGCGCGAGGTCCACGGCGGGCTTCTGGAGGACAAGCAATTCATCCAGGGCTTCATCGCCGATTCCTATATCGATATTCAAACCGCACGGCTGATGACGATTCATTGTGCCGAGATCATGGAGAGCGGGGCGGATGCGCGAACGGACATTTCGGCCTTGAAGATTTATGTGCCAGAAGCGTATTCGCGGGTCGTCGATCGTGCGATCCAGGTCTGGGGCGCGGCGGGTGTCACTGGGGATCTGCCGCTTGCGGGGATGTATCAGGGCGCGCGGACGCTTCGGCTGGCCGATGGGCCGGACGAAGTTCATAAGATCCTGATCGCGAAGAATGTGCTGAAGCACTACAAGTCGGGCGGCTCCTGGGATTTCGGAAACTAACAAGGGAAGATAGAAGGCATGGCTGATCTGCTGGCACTCTCGACCGAAATCATCGAAACCGGGCAGGCCGATGGGCCGATCAATCGGATCACGCACGAGCTGTCCGAAATTGGTGATCGGATCGCCGTCGTCGAGGCCTTCTCCCATTCCGTGCTCTTTCGGACCGACGATGGCCTCGTCGTTTTCGATACGAGCGGCGTGCCGAGTGGCAATCGTGTGGTCGAGGCGATTCGCGGCTGGAGTGCGGATCGCTTCAACACCCTCGTCTACACCCATGGCCATGTCGACCATGTAGGGGGTTGCGGTGCATTCCTGGCCGATGTCGCCGATCGGTCGGATCCGAACCCCCGGATCGTGGCCCACGAGAAAGTGCCCGACCGTTTCGATCGCTACGACCTGACGAACGGCTACAACCTCGTGATCAATAGCCGACAATTTCGTGGCTTCGTAAAACGTGGCTATGGAATCGGAGGCGGGGACAATCGCTTTCTTCCGGCCACAACGGCGCGTCCCGACACCACCTACCGAAAGAGTCTCGAGTTGGACGTTGGCGGACTGGCGATTGAGTTACGTCATGCGCGCGGCGAAACCGACGACCACACCTGGGCCTGGATTCCCGAGCACAAGGCGATCTGCGCCGGAGATTTCTTCATCTGGAACTTCCCCAACGCCGGCAATCCACAAAAGGTTCAGCGCTATCCACGAGAATGGGCGGCCGCCATGCGTGAAATGGCCGGGCAGGGCGCGGAGCTCTTCCTTCCGGCCCATGGGCTTCCGATCGCAGGAAAGGATCGAATTCGTTCCGTGTTGACGGAAGTGGCGGAGACGCTGGAAAAGCTAGTGGACGAGACGCTCGTCTTGATGAACGAGGGCGCTCGGTTGAATGACATCATTCATTCCGTATCGGTCGCGCCGGAAATGCTGGAGCGGCCGTACCTCAAGCCTCTTTACGATGAGCCGGAGTTCGTTATTCGAAATATCTGGCGCATGTACGGCGGGTGGTACGACGGCAACCCGTCCCAGCTGAAGCCGGCGAAGGACGCCGCCCTGGCGCACGAGTTGGCCGAGCTGAGTGGCGGGGTGAAGAATCTCGCCGAGCGTGCGCGGAAGCTCGCTGAATCGGACGAGTTGCGATTGGCTTGTCATCTGATCGAGCTGGCCACACTCGCGGAGCCCGAGAACAAGGCGGTTCATGCAGTGCGTGCCGAGATCTATCAGCTGCGTCGTGAGGGCGAGACTTCGCTCATGGCCAAGGGGATTTTTGGCTACGCGTCGGCCGAGTCCCTCGATGCGGCGGGGCTGGCGGATCGCTTCAAGGATTGAAGTTTTTTCGAGGTCTGGGCGGGACGATCGGTCGGCCGAGTGTGGTCATCGGAGGCCGTTGCGGAATCGGGTGGTGGCCCAGGGCGGGCTCGAACCGCCGACACCTCGATTTTCAGTCGAGTGCTCTACCAACTGAGCTACCGGGCCACCGGAAGAGCGTGAGAGTACCGGACCCCCTAGAGGTCGGCCAATGTGTTTGCTGAGAGATTTTCAGCACTTCCGTCATTTTGCGGCAGGTTGGTCGGGGAGCGTTGTGCCTTGGCAGTCTCTCGGATTTCGATGGCCACGGACTTCATGACGACGTTCTCGATCGGACGATCTTTCGGGCCCCAGCGGCCAATTTGATCGATCTGGACGTCCATGATGGAGTCGACGACGTCCATGCCGTCGATCACCCGACCGATCACGGTATAGCGGCCGTCGAGATTGCGATTATCCGCGTGCATGATGAAGAACTGTCCGCCGGTAGAATTCCGGCGGCCCTTGTTGCCCATGCCGACGACACCGCGAACGAAGGGTGCGGGGCCGAACTCGTCAGTGATCGAAATTTCGGGATTGCCCTGACCATCGTTGTCCGGGTCGCGATCGCGAGAATTGGGATCGCCGCCCTGGATCATGAAGCCCGGAATCACGCGATGGAAGGTCGTCCCGTCGTAGTATTTCTGTTGCGCGAGGTCGATTACGTGCGCGACGGTCGCGGGAGCGATTTCCGGCATGAGTTCGATCGTGATCGTTCCCCGTCCGGGATCGCTGTCGACTTCGAGTTTGAGCATCGGATGGCTCGGATCTTCGGGCCAGACGAAAGCTGCGTCGGCGTTGGTCGCTTCGGGTGAACCACTTCGCGCGGAACCCCGACGCGAATCCGCTTCGAGGTTCGAGGTCGTTGCGCCATCACATCCAAGCACCGCCCCGGCCATCGCCAATCCGGCCGCCATGACAAGTCGGAGACCGACCGCGGACAGGGCGCGGATTCCAGATGTGTGCAGCGCGCTCGTTTCGAGTTGGTTCGAAGAGGCGGCCGTCGAGCGCCGCGACTGTGATAGCGTGAAGTCCATGCAATCCTCATCGTCCAGGAATGTCTCGGAACTGAGTGTTTTGAGTCGCCGCTTGCAAAGTGCGTTGCTGCTCATTGTCTGCCTCACTGGAGGTCTGATTGGATGCCGCGGCGACGAGTCCGCAACACCTCATCCACCCAAGACCGCCGAAGCGCCGACACCTGCGCCGGTACTCGCGACCCCACCCGAAGCGTCGATCGCGCCCGCGGTCGGACACCTCGGGATGGTTGTTTCGACCCATCACTCGGCAGCGGAGGCGGGGGCACGAATCCTTCGCGAGGGCGGAAATGCGATCGATGCCGCTGTGGCGACGGCCTTTGCGGTCGGGGTTGCTCAGCCCTTTTCGGCGGGGTTGGGCGGCGGGATGTTCGCGTTGATCCGACTCGAGGACGGAGAGATCCAGGCGCTCGACGCCCGCGAAACGGCACCGGCGGCGGCGACGCCGACCATGTACACGGAGGAGGGCGTTGCGAAGGGAGCCTCTGTTCACGGCCCCTTGGCGGTCGCCATTCCGTCGTTCGTTCCCGGCATGGTCGAATTGCTAGAACGTCACGGAACGATGTCCCTCGAGCGCGTGTTGGCACCCGCGATTGAATTGGCGGAGCAGGGCGTGTTGATCGGTCCCTATCATGCCCGGCTCGCTGGCTTTATGCGCGGGCGATTGGCGAAGGATCGATTCCCAGAGACTTTTCGGATTCAATTCGAACCCTACGTGTCGCAAGAGATGTTAGGGCAACGGTTGATCCAGGCTGATCTGGGCAAGACGCTTCGTCTGCTGGCAGCGCACGGGGTGTCGGAGTTTCGCGACGGCGGAACCGCCCGAACGATCGTGGCCGAAGTGAAGAAACGAGGCGGGCTGCTCACGGTTTCGGACCTGCGCGACTATCAGCCTCGTTGGCGAGCGCCCGTGCTGGGCGAATACCGCGGATTGCGTGTGGCGAGTTTTCCGCCGCCGTCTTCGGGCGGTGCCGTGTTGGTTGAAGTGTTGAATATCCTCGAGGGCTTTGATCTCGAGGCGCTCCGGCCCGGTGGTGCGCCGGCCATCCATCTCGTTTCCGAGGCGATGAAATTGGCCTTTGCGGATCGTGCCGCCTATATGGGCGATTCAGATTTCGTCGATGTACCGATCGCGCGGCTGATCTCGAAGGCCTATGCGGATGGCCAGCGAACGCGCATCAACGTTCGAACCGCTACGGCGATCGAACGCGCGGGTCTGATTCCCGAAGACTCGGGGACCACGCATCTTTCGGTGACCGATGCAGCCGGCCGCGCCGTGGCGCTCACCATGACG
>CAZMFM010000005.1:0-92361 GCA_964565565.1 uncultured Spirochaetaceae bacterium
AGATCGGCAAGAGGATCAAGCGCGGCGCTTCTTTGATACCGCCCTCCTCTCCCTCGGGCAGCGGCCGGAAGAAGGCGCGCACGACGATCGGCATCAAATAACCGATTGAAAGCAATGAACTTACCATGAGGACCACCACCATCCATGGTTGCCCGGCGTCGAAGGCACCCGTCACCAAGAACCACTTGCTCCACGCCCCGCCAAAGGGCGGCAAGCCGATGATGCTGAACGACGCGATACAGAACGCGCCGAAGGTCAGCGGCATCCGCCGGCCAATGCCGTCGAGTTGACTGACTTCGGTCTTGTGCGCGACGACATAGACGGCGCCGGCCACGAAGAAGAGCGTGATCTTGCCGAGTGCGTGCATCAAAATATGCAATCCGGCGCCCATGGCGGCGGCCGACGTGGCGAGCGCAGCGCCGAGCACGATGTACGCGAGTTGGCTGATGGTCGAATAGGCGAGTCGTGCCTTCAAATTGTCGAGGCTGAGCGCGCGAATCGAAGCAGCCAGGATGGTGACAGCGGCAATCACCATCAAGATCTCGGAGAGCCCGTCGGCCGCAAGGAAATCGAGACCGAAGATATAGAGCGAAATCTTGAGCACGGTAAAGACGCCGGCCTTCACGACGGCGACGGCATGAAGCAAAGCGGAGACCGGCGTCGGAGCCACCATGGCCGCGGGTAGCCAACGATGGAAGGGCATCAAGGCGGCCTTGCCCACGCCATAGGCGAAGAGCAGGAGAAGCAAACCGGCCGAAGCACCGGAGATCTTGCCGTCGAGAATGCCGCCGGGCGTGAAGCGCAAGGTTTCCGAGAGACTCGCCGTCCATAGAATCGCCAACAGCAAGAACAAGACCGAAGTCGAAACGAGGATGCCGAGATAGAGCCGACCCGCGCGGATGGCTGCTTCGGTTCCGGCATGGGTCACGAGGGGAAAGGTCGAAAAAGTCAAAATCTCATAGAAGAGAAAGAGCGTAACGAGGTCTGCAGAGAAGGCGATGCCTAACGCAGCTGCGATCGCGATCGCAAAGCAAGTAAAGAACCGAGTCTGATTGACCTCGCCATGCCCGCGCATATAGCCAAAGCCATAGAGCGAAGTCAGGATCCAAAGACCTGAGGCCACCAGACCGAATAACAAGCCCAAGGGCTCGACTTCGAAACCGAGTCCCAGGCCGGCCATCTCGCCGGGCAAGGCGAAGGCGGGGCGATCGCCCGACATGACCGGCTCGACCAAACGTGCAACGCTGCCAAACGTCGAAAGCCCGATCACGATCGTCCAGCCATCTCGCAAATTCGGCCACCGCCCCAGGGCCATCACACCCAGTGCACCGATCAGGGGCAAGACCATCGCGGACAGAAGGATCGTCGTCTGAGCGTCCAAATCCATCCCTTTACAAACCTGTCACGAAGATCTGCTGCGCCGCTTTCTCAGCGACCTCGACGGCAAAATTCGAAAAGAGACCGAAATAGATCGAAGCGCCCGCCAGGATCCAGGTCGGAATCAAGAGTCGCAGCGGCGGCTCTTTCTTTTCAATCTCGACCTCGGGCGACTGGAGATAGACGATCTCGACGAGCTTCCAGACATAGACCAGCGCGAGAATCGAACTCACCATGATCAGAAAGGCGATCCCGAGTGACCCCCTCTCGAGGGCAGCCGAGACAAGCGCCCACTTGCTCACGAAGCCGACCGTTCCGGGAACGCCCACCAAAGCCAGACCCGCGACGATCATCGCCGCCATCGTCCAGGGCATTCGCTGACCGAGCCCCTTCATCACATCGAGCTTCGTCCCACCCATTCGCCACGCGACAGCGGCGGCAACGAGAAAGAGTGCCCCCTTCATGAGGGCATGATTGAAAACGTGAATCAGCCCGGCGGAGATACCGGCTTGTGTCGCGAACGACAGCCCCAGTGTCATGTAGCCGATCTGCGCGATGCTCGAATAGGCGAGCAAGCGCTTGAAGTCAGTTTGGTAGATCGCGGCGATCGAGCCGACGAACATGGCCATGATCGAGAGCGGCATGAGCAATACGTCGATGTCGACGGTCTCGAAAACGAGCGTCGCCCCGAAGAGCCCGAACGTGAATCGGATCAACAAGTAGTAGGCGACCTTCGTGGCCGTCGAGGCGAGAAAGGCAGAGACCAGGGGCGGCGCAAAGCTATAGGCGTTGGGAAGCCATTGGTGGAGTGGGAAAACGGCGAGCTTGGTGCTGATTCCCACGACCACGAAGGCCAGCCCAACAAGGACTCCCCTCGTCGAGTGCTCGGCCTCGAGGCGCGCGGCCATGTCGACCATGTTGAGGGTACCCGTCGCCTGATACATGAGGCCGATACCGATCAAGAGAAAGGTCGCGCCGATCGTACCCATGATCAGATACGAAAAGGCCGCCATCAGGGCGCGACGATCCTGACCCAGCGCGATCAGGATATACGAAGAGAGGGAGGAAATTTCGAGGAAGACGAAGATGTTGAAGACATCGCCCGTGATCGTCACGCCAAGAAGTCCCGTCAGGCACAACAAGGCGGCCGAGTAGTAGAGATACTCTCGGCCTTCTGGAATGGCGCGACGTGCTTGCCCCGGTCCGGCCGCGAAGACGACCGCTGCGATCCCGGAAACGACGACTAATACGAAGGCGTTCAGGATGTCGACGCGATATTCGATTCCGTAGGGTCGCGCCCAACCACCGAATTCGTAGACGAGGACATCTCCGTCGAGAACACGATCGAGCAAACTCATCGCGATTCCGAAACACGCAAAGCTGACCACCACGATAAAGACTCGGACGATGGCTTCTTTACGCAAAAGGAAACAAAGCGGGGCAGCCAACAGCGGTAGCAAAACCTGCAGCACCGGAAGATGGAAGGCCAGATCGTTCAACCGGCGTCCTCCGCTCGGATCTCACGGAGGTCTTCCTTGCGATCGAGGGCCACAATCTCGTCCTCTTCGACCGTTCCGTAGGCCTCGTTGACACGAACCACGAGGGCCAGACCAACCGCCGTGCTCGCCACGCCGACGACGATGGCCGTCAACATCAGGACATGGGGCAGCGGATTCGAATAGATGACGTCGGATCGGCCTTCGATCAAGATCGGCGCCGTCCCCCCAGCGACCTTTCCCATCGAGACGTAGAGAAGAATCACGGAAACCTGAAAGACATTCATTCCCATGACCTTCTTGACCAGATTGCCCCGGGAAATCATCGTATAGAGCCCGATCATCATGAGCATGATGACGGCCAGGTAATTCCAGTGAGACACGACATGACTCGCCAGGTCCATCATTGTCGCGATCTCCCCGCAAAGGCATAAAAGATCGCGACCATCACAAAGGTCACGGTGATGCCGACACCCAACTCCACGAGCAAAATGCCGAGATGTTGGCCATGAATCGGGCTATGAGAATCCAACACGCTGTAGTCCAGGTACTCGCCGCCCATCACCATCGAAACGACGCCGACACTGCCATAAAGGAGAGCGCCTAATGCGATACCAATCTCGACAACGACCTGAGGCACCGCCCGACGGAGCGCATCGAGCCCGAAAATCAACGCGTGCAGGATCAGCCCGGCAGCAAAAATGACCCCCGCCTGGAAGCCGCCGCCTGGACCGTAGTCTCCGTGAAACTGGACGTAGAGCGCGAAGAGTAGAATGAAGGGTACGAGCGCCTTTCCGACCACGCGCAGAACAACCGTCTCGCGAACGCGCATCTTGATTGGGGTATCGCTCATCGCGTATCCCCCTCGTCGTCACGCCGGCCGCCAGTGCTTCCACCGAGTAACAGGATCGCGCCCACCGCCGCGGCCAGGACGACCGTCGTCTCCCCGAACGTGTCGTACCCGCGGTAGCTCGCCAGCACGGAGGTCACGACGTTCGGAATTCCGATCTCATCTCCGGACTTTTCGAGATAGTAGGGCGCGACATGCGTTTGGATCGGAGCATTCGGGTCGCCATAGACCGGCATGTCCAGGGTTCCGTAGACCAACATCATGCCCGTCGCGACCACCACGAGCAGGGCCGTCCATTGATGTCGCTTGGGTGGCGCCTCCTCCGAAGTCGTGAGACCGAGCGCACCAAGGATCAACACGGTCGAGATTCCCGCACCCACCGCCGCCTCCGTAAAGGCGACATCTACGGCATTCATGACAGTCAACAAGCCGGCCGAGAGCAGGCTGAATATTCCGAATAACATCGCAGCCGCGAAGAGACTGCGCAGCCGAACGATATAGAGAGCCAGGGCCGTGATGAACACGAAGAGAACGATCTCCACCAGTGGGCCGAGGACTTGCTCACCCATCAGGCCCCTCCTGCGGTATCTGGCGAAAGGTCGCTCGACGTCGTCGGTTCCTCGACGCTTGGCGCATCGAGCCCCCGAGCATAGGCGGCCTTCACCAACGCATGCGCCGCGGTCGGACTCGTCACGTAGAGAAGGAACAACACCATCACGAGCTTCACCGTGATCAGGTTCAAACCAGAATGCAAACCGAGGCCGACCAGAATCAGGGTGGCCCCGAGCGTATCCGTAATTCCAGCCGCATGGCTGCGGGTATAGAAGTCGGGCATCCGAATCATGCCGATCCCACCGATCACGCTGAACGCGACGCCGGCGACGATGCAGAACCAGATTGCGAGTTCGCGTACGAGTTCCACTACTTTTCCTGCTCGTCGCTAGCGAGGTTCGAGAATTTGCTAAAACGCAAGAGCGCGATCATCCCCGTAAAATTCATCAGCGCGTAGAGCAGTGCGAGGTCGAGCCATTCCGGGCGACCCAGCAAGAACCCACTCACCGCAATGAGCAAAACCGTCTTGGTTCCAAACATATTGGCGGCCAATACGCGATCGAAAATCGTCGGCCCCATGAAGGCGCGAGTCAACGCGAGCGCCATCGTCACGAGAACACCAATCATTGCAACAGCGAAGACGTTCACGCCGCACCGCTTCCTGGGGCAGAATCGCGACCGTGGCCCTCGCGAAGGGCTGCCTTTTCCTCGAGATGAGTCACGCGGCGATCCATCTCGCCCGTCAGCAGCCCTTCCGCTGATTCTGTCGTTAGGGCATGAACTAGGAATTTTCCATCACGAACGTCGAGGGTCACGGTCCCCGGCGTCAAGGTGATCGAATTGGCGTAGATCACCTGTCCGACCTGCGTCTTCTGGCTGGCAGAGACGCGCAGGATACGCGGACGAATCGGAAGTCGAGGGTCCAAGATGACCTTGGCGACCGCAAGATTCGCGAGAACCACTTCCTTCAGGAGCCAGGGAAGATAGAGAAAGAAGCGCAGCCCGAGGTGCCAGGGGAGCGCTTCACGGTCGAGAATTTCCAGATGTGCGATCAGCGCGACAACGCCGACGCAAGAAAGAACGCCGTAGCTGATGAGGGTTACGTTGTAGTGGCCGGAGAGCAAAAGCCAGACGGCCATGAGATTCACAAAGAGGACTAACGAGCGCTTCATCCTGCCCCTGCCCTCCTCGTCATTCGATCCGCCCGACTTCTCGTCTTTGTCGTCTTTGTCGTTTCGTTGGCTTTGCCGACTTGATCAGCCCTATCGAAATTGTCGGCCCTATCGGCGCCGGTCTTGTCGGCGCTGCCACCACGACGCTCACTACATCCCGTAATTTGGCACTCTAACACGGGATGATCCACACCAAACACCGATTCGGCTATGCGTTTTCAAGACATTAGCTCTACCCTCGAATCGAATCCTGACACCGACCGCGACCCGGCCCCTCACATTGGCGTCGAGGACGAACTCGACTGCGAATCGTTCGGATTTCCCTACTGAGCTCTCAATGGTTCCCATGATTCAGGCCAAGCCGGACGCACACCCGCCAAGGCATCAGCTCGTGACCAGCTGCTCCTCGATCGTCGCGCGCGCCCATTTGTAGTCGGCTTTTCCATTCGCAGCGCGCTCGACGTGGTCGACCACGAAGAGCTGCTTGGGAACCTTGTAGCCGGCAAGCCGGGTCTTCGTGAATTCGCGCAGGTCTTCCGTGCTCGCATCCATTCCGGGATGGAACGAAACGACACCCGTCACCCGCTGGCCAAATTTCTCGTCCGCCACCCCGACAACGAGGCAATCGAATACGGCTTCATGTTCTTTCACCGCTTCCTCGACTTCCTCTGGATAGACCTTTTCGCCAGCCGTGTTGATGCAATTCGATCCGCGCCCGAGCAGGGTCAGCGTTCCATCCGCCTCGATTCGCGCCCAATCCCCGGGAAACGAATACCGAACACCATCGACTTCCCGAAACGTCGCTCGCGACTTTTCTTCGTCCTTGTAGTAACCGATGGGAACCCCGCCGCCGGCGGCAACCATACCGGCTTCGCCCGAACCCGGTTGCACCTCCCGGCCGTCCTCCGTAAAGACTTTTGTATTGGCCCCAGGCGTGAATTTCGCAGTCTCTCCGACATTGCCGCGGGTCGTCACCTGCGTCCCCATCGATCCCTCTGTACTCCCCATGGCATCGATCAGAGTGAAGTCGTGCCATTCCAGAAGCGCTTGCTTGACTTCACTCGTCCACATTACACCGGAAGAGATCATGTACTGAATGGTCGACAGATCGACGGGCGGCCTTAGATCGCGAGAAGCCTCGAGTGCGACCAGAATCGGCTTTGCGAACGCATCCCCCACGATCACGACTTGAGTCGCCTTCTCCGCAGCCACCGTCTTCAGGAGTTCATTCGCATCGAAAGAACGCGCCTCGAGCATCACGACCCGCCCACCAATGCAATGCGGAATCATCGCCCCCAACCACATCCCCGTCCCATGCATCAAAGGGCAGGTTGGGATGGATACGACGCCACGGCCTTCCGCCACCAGACCGGCGACGGTCTTGGCCACATCCTCGATTCGAGGAACCGCCAATCCGACCAGCGGATAGACGAGCTCCAGGAAGCTCTGCACCAGACCGCCCGACTCATACATCACGCCCTTCGGCATGCCAGTCGTGCCGCCCGTGTAGAGCATGTAGACATCACCCGGATCGCGTGTTATGCGCGGCGCTTGGGAATGCGCAGCGATGACGCCTTCATAGGACACCGCTCCGGGCACCACCGAAGCGGACGCGGTATTGCCCGCGTTGTCAGTATTGTCGGTGTTGTCGGTGTTGTCGGTGTTGTCGGTATTGTCGGTATTGTCGGTATTGTCGACTTCGATCCACAGCCGAACGCCCTTCGCCCGATCCTTTACGCGCGCCACACGGTCGGCGAGGCTCGAATGAAAGACGAGGGCCTCCGCGTCGGAATTTTCGAGCAGATAGAGCAGCTCATCGTCGAGGTATCGGTAATTGATGTTGATCGGCACGCCGCGGATCTTCATGCCTGCGAATTGTGACTCGAGATATTCGTTTCCGTTCAGGAGATAGAGACCGATCTTTGAACCAGGACCCAGGCCCGCTTCCAGAAAGGCCTGGGCAAGACGAGCCGAGCGGTTCTCATACTCCGTCCAGGTTCGACGACTCGTCCCCGTAACGACTGCTTCTTGATCACCGATCTCGTCCGAGATCGCCTCCCAAAGGGTCGCGAAACTAAGCTCCATGGATAACCGGCCTCCCACTTTCTCGAGGGCGCGAAGAGGCGAACCAAAAATGGTCGGGTCGACGTCCGATCGATTGGGGAAGCATGCAAGAAAACGCCACGCACAGCCATGGCGAAGGGCCTGCATGTGAACGGAATCGCAACCAAAGGCCGCCGCGAGTCAGCCAGCGAGGTCGAAGCCCTGCAAGCGGGCTGCCCTGCCCCGCAGCATCTCCGGCCCACCGAGCAGATGCCTGGCCGCACCGATCCGTTTGAACCAGAAATGCAGGTTCTGCTCATCCGTCCAGCCAATGCCGCCGTGGACCTGGGTCGAAACGGATGCGATCTCCCGGCCGATCTCCGATAGATGGGAAAGCAAGAGGCTCGATAGAAGCGCGGTCTCTTCCGGCATCGCATCGAAGCTGTGCGCGGCATACCAGAGCATCGACCGAGCCGGCTCGAGTTCGGCGATCATCTCGGCGCACAGATGTTTCACCGCTTGAAAGGAGCCGATCAAGCGGTCAAATTGCTTTCGCTGATTTGCGTAGCGAGTCGACTGCTCGATCATCGACTCACAAGCGCCCAGGATATCCGCGGCCAGCACGATCCGCCCCGCATCGAGGCTACGATCGATCGCCGAGCGAGCCCCTTCGAAAACGGCCAGGGGGCGGACGCCGTCCAACAACACCTCAGCCGTACATCGTGTCGCATCCGTCGTCGCCAACCGGGTCACAGCGACGCCCTGCGCGCCGCAATCAATCATTGCCAATGTGTCTTCGCCCACCGCGGCCAGAACGAGATCGGCCGAGCAGGCATCGAGGACCATCATCGACTTTCCATGAAGCAGCCCGTCTTCGAGGCGCAGGCCGGCGCCCTCACGAATCGCGATCAACTCCATGTACGCAATGCCGACCTGCAGTGCACCGCTGCCTATTCCGGTCAGCCATGGATCGGTCTCCGATCGGTCGAGCTCGCGCAAAGCGACGGCCGCCATGGTGGCCGTCGAGAGGAAGGGCGTTGGCGCAACCGTGTGGCCGATGGCCTGCGCGACCAGGGCGGCGTCGAGGAGTTTGAGATCGCTGCCGCCGAGTGCCTCCGGAACGAGAATGCCTGTCACGCCCAATTCGGCGAGCGCCGTCCAGAGCGAACGGTCGTTCGGGCAATCCAATTCTCGCAACGCCCGCACGCGTTCGATAGGGATCTGGTCCGCGAGGAAGCCACGCACCGTCTTGTCGAGCAACACCTGATCCTCTGAAAGTCCAAAATCCATCACTCGCTCCTTACGATTTCCCTGGTCTCGTCACTTCGACCTTGCTGCTTCTGCATCGCGTCGCATCGAAACGCCTTGCTCCGGACGGCTGATCCCGGCGTTAGGCTCCCACGTCAGGCCTTGGCGGGCTTGGGTTCCCTTGGCAGCCCGAGGCCGCGCTCCGAGATGATGTTCTTCTGAATCTGCGCGGTGCCACCCCCAATGATCAAGCCAAGGGACAAGAACGAGTGAGCCTGCCAGAAACCTCGTTCGCGCTCGTATTTCGTGTGGTCATAGAGCGAGCCGAGTTCACCCATGACATCGATGGCCAGCGATGCCATATCGAAATTCAATTGGCAGTTCTGAAGCTTGACGATCAATCCCGCGACGCCCGGTGCCTCATCCCGAAGGTTGCAGGTCAACAGGCGCATCGCGTGATGTTTCATCGTCAGCATGCGCGCCTGAAGACGCATCAAGCGATCCCGGTAGACGGGACTCGCCATCAGCGGGACGCCGCCAACGGTCTCGTTCTTCATCAATCGAACGAGGCGAAGGAAGGTCCCCTCCCCGTTCGAGTTCAGGGAATTGCGCTCATGCTTGAGGGTCGTGTTCGCGATCTTCCAACCCTCGCCGCGGGAACCCACCACGTTGCGTTGAGGAACACGCACGTCGCTAAAGAAAACCTGGTTGAAGGAATTCTCACCGATGTCGCCGGACATCGTGCGCAGGGACTGCACATCGATCCCCTCCGTTTCCATGGGCAGGAGCAAGTAGGAGATACCAGCGTGCTTGGGCGCCTCGGGTTCGGTTCGCACGAGGATGAACATCATGTCCGATCGGTCGGCGGTACTCGTCCAGATCTTCTGGCCATTGATCAGGAAATCGTCACCGTCCTCGGTCGCCTTCGTCTGCAGGCTGGCAAGATCGCTCCCCGCACCCGGCTCGGAATAACCCTGGCACCAGATCGTCTCTGCGCGCAGCGTCGGCGCGATCCAACGCTTCTTCTGTTCCTCCGTTCCATGAGCCAAGAGCGTCGGCACGAGCATCGACGGCCCCTGCGCGCCATAACCTCGCGTCACGTGGGCACGGTTGAACTCTTCGTCCATGATGACGGTTTCGAGCAGATCGGGCTCCGCCCCGAAACCACCGTATTCCGCGGGAATCGTCCGCGCCCAATAGCCGTGCTCGATCTGAAGGGAAAGCCAATCGGAGAGTTCTTTCGGTGAAGTCTCGGAGGCGACCGCCTTCGGGCGACGATCCTTGTGATCAACCAGAAAACGACGGACCTGCTCCCGAAAAGACTGGTACCGCTCACCGTATTCAAGATCCATCGAACTCACTCCTCACTTCGCTCCGGCTAGACCACAGGTTGGCCACACCTTCGACCATTCATTTCGTGCCCGACCGCCCGAAATTGTGTTAGTTCCCCAGTCGATAGCCAGGTTTCGGAGGATCAACGGCGCCCCCGGCAAAACATTGCGCGATTTCCATCCAGCGGGTCGCGACTGAACCGGTCACTCGAAGCTCCGTATCCGCCACGTTGCGAACCTGTGTCACGGTCAGACAAAAGTCGAGTGCCGTCCCTTCGATTCGTTCGTCCTCACTCGGATCGTTGTACTCCCAGATCTCACCCGAAGGCGCGACCAGCCGCACATAGGGCGGCGGACCAGGCACTTCGAGTTTGCGATTCACGAAGGTCCAAGCGAAGGTCCGAACTCCGATCGCCACGATATTCTTGATCCGATCGCTGGCTTCGCGTCCGACCTGTTTCAAGTCATAGATCGCCTGGCCATGCGACCAGGTTTCCATGAATCGCGCGGTCGTGAACATCTGCACGCCCATATCAGGCCCGAACCAGGGCAGCCGACGTTTCGCATCGGAGGCCCCGAGCTGCACGATCATTTCGTCATTGGTCGCTTTCCAACGCTCGAGCAACTCCTGGACGCCGTACTCGCCAAACGCTTCCCGCGCCATCTCCTGACCGGTCCGCCCCGCGGCCATTCCCTCGAGCAACTTCTTCTGGGAGGTCTCGAACGCTTCCGGGCCAGCAAGCGACGCCATCGAGACTTGATCGAAAAAATGCAGATGAGCCACGACATCCCAGGGCGTCCAACCCATGAAGAGCGTCGGCTTCGACCAATCCTCATCGTCGAGGGTCTTCAAGAATTCGTGCAGCAGAGCCGTCTCGACTTCGAGCGTCCGACAGATTTCAAGCGTCATCGTTGCTCCTCGATGTTGGGGCGCTGGGGTCCCGGGATCAAAGCGCCCGCAATTCTTCCATGTATTTCAAACGATCCGCATCCGACGCAAAGGGCACGCTGCACACGACTCGGTCAACGATACCGCCGAAGCGCGCGCCCAGGGCGCCCGCCACCTTGTCCGGCTCGGCGACGATCGCGAATTCCTCGAGGATCTCGTCCGTGATGCGCTCACCCATCGCGACCCATTCGCCGCGCTTCGACATCACATTCAATTCAGTCTGCAATTCGCCCCAACCGTGCGCTTCGAGCACGCCTCGATAGGCGGGCGTCGAACCGTAGAAGGCCAACTGTCGGGTAATCGCCGTTCGAGCCGCTTCCCGTTCGCGTTCGTCGTGGCCACTCACCACGAAGGTCGGATAACAAATTTCGAAATCCGCTCGCGATCGCCCGGATTCCTTCAAACCTCGTTCGATCGCCGGGAGCGTGACGTCTCGGATATATTGCGCCGTCGAGAAAGCGTGCACGATCATCCCGTCCGCCACTTCGCCGGCCACTTCGGTCATCTTCGGACCGACCGCCGCCAGGACGACGCGTGGTGCACCGTGGGGATTGTTGACCGGTGTGAACATCGGCGTCATCAACGTATGCGTATAGAACTCGCCCCGGAAATCGAGTTTTTCTCCGTCATACCAACAACCCCAGATCGATCGCATCGCGAGAATGAACTCGCGCATCCGCGCCGCGGGCCTCGACCACGGCTGGCTGAAGCGTTTCTCGATATGCGGCTTGATCTGCGAACCCAGGCCGAGAATGAAGCGCCCCTTCGAGAAGGCCTGCAAATCATTCGAAAGGCCAGCCAGGATCATCGGGTTTCGAGCAAAGGCGACCGCAATCGAGGTCATCAGCTCGATCCGTTCACTATGCTCGGCCGCAAGTAGAAGCGGAAAGAAGGGATCACCACTCATCTCCGCCGTGATCAACCCGTCGTAACCCTGGGCTTCGAGCGCTCGAACCTGATCTGGAACCTTCGAGAGATCCGACGTATTCATCAAGCCGGCATCGACTTTCATGTGATTCCCCTTTTCGATTCGTCGCTCGAGAGAATTCGAACGCGTTGAGATGGACGCGGATCAGTCTTCATCGGACGCCCAGCTGGCTGGTCGTCGTTCGAGAAAGGCCTTCATTCCTTCCTTGGCTTCTTCGCCGCTGAAGAGTTCGCTCGAGAGTGCTGTCGTCCACTCGATGGCCTTGGCCGGTTCGAGTCGAGGCACCTCGTAGACAAGATGTTTGGCCAGCCCGAGAGCGTTGGGACCGCCCTTTCGGAGGTCGGCCAGAACTTCCTCGACGGCGGCATCGAGCTGCTCGCCGGGAACCGCGCGATTGATCAATCCGAGTTCCGCAGCCCGCGCGCCAGAAAAACGATGACCACGCAGGAATGCCTCCATCGCCTCACCCCGACGCATCTTCGGCAGACAGACGACCGAGATGATCGCCGGAATCACGCCGAGCCGAACTTCGGTGAAACCGAATTTCACATCCTCTCGAGCGATCGAGATGTCGAGTGCCGAAGCGAGACCGTTTCCGCCACCCACAACGTGTCCATCGATCCTTCCGATGATCGGCGTGGGCGAGGTCTGAATTTCATGTAGGAGTTCCGGGAAGCCACCCCCACCACCGGGACTGGCTTGGCCCTTTTCAGTCGCCGCCGACCGTTGCTTCAAATTGGCTCCGGCACAAAAGGTCGAGCCTTCGTTGGTCACGACCACCGCGCGAATCGTCACGTCCTGGTTCGCCCGACGAATCGCGCCGCGCAACCCATCCAAAAGTTCGGCCCCGAGCGCGTTGCGATTCTCGACGTCGGCCAGCGTCGCCGTGAGAATGCCCGCCTCGACCTTGATCTTGACTACATTGTCCATCGCAGGTCCATGTCGTAAAGCCTCCCAGGAAGCGTCCGAACCCACCAAGCGCGCACGTCGTGGAGCGATTGGCATCGGTAATATTCGTTGATAATTGTTACCAGAGCTGTTACAAAATTGTCAATACGAAGAAGACGGAGAGCCCATGAACCCCGCCCTGCTCGCCCCGCCTGTCCGATCGAGACTCGATTCCCGAACCGAGGAATTCGTGTTGAACCGTCGGGTGATGCTCGAACGGCTCCAAGAGATCGACGGCTTGCTCGACGAAGCCGAAGCCGGAGGCGGGCCCGAATCCGTCGCACGCTTGATCAAGCGTGGAAAATTGCCGGTACGGGAGCGAATCGCTCTGGTGCTCGACCCCGACAGCCCCTTCCTCGAGATCAGCCCGTTGGCCGGATACAACTCAGACTATGTGATTGGTGGCGGCGCCGTGCTCGGAATCGGCGTGATTGCGGGCGTCGAATGCGTAGTCTTCGCCAATGACCCGACGGTGTTAGGCGGCGCCTTGACTCCCTATGTCGCGAAGAAATGGATGCGTGCCCTGGAAATCGCACGCGATAACGGGATTCCCTATGTCAGCTTCGTCGAATCCGCGGGGGCCGATCTTCGTATGGAGGGCGACTCGGATTCAAAGGATGGCAAGAAAAAGCGTCGTCCGGCCAAGGTCGATCATTTCGCAGAGTCGGGGCGATTCTTCTACGAGATGATCGAATTGTCGAAGCTCGAGATTCCGACGATCTGCGTCGTCTTCGGTTCTTCGACTGCAGGTGGCGCCTACCAGCCGGGCATGTCGGACTACAACGTCGTCATCAAGAAGCAATCGAAGATCTTTCTCGCCGGTCCGCCGCTGGTCAAAATGGCGACCGGCGAAGAATCGGACGATGAGACGCTCGGCGGCGCGAAGATGCATGCTGAAACCTCGGGCCTGGGCGAATACCTCGCCGAGGACGAACCCGACGCGCTGCGCATGTGTCGCGAAATCGTGTCGCATCTCAATCTCAAGAAAACCGGGCCAGCGCGCTCCCTCGCCGGCGACCCACCCACCCTGGAGCCGGACGAATTGCTCGGGCTGGTCAGCCCGGATCTGCGCAGCCCGGTCGAAATTCGCGACGTGATCGGCCGCATCGTCGACGGTTCACGCTTCGAGGAGTTCAAGCCGCTCTACGGCCCGACCCTGGTCTGTGGATTCGCTTCGATCGATGGCTATCCGGTCGGAATCCTCGGAAATAACGGCGTGCTCTATCCCGAGTCCGCCGAGAAGGCCGCTCACTTCATCCAGCTCTGCAATCAACAAGACATTCCCCTGGTCTTCTTCCAAAACCTGACCGGTTTCATGGTCGGCCGAGACTTCGAACATGCCGGAATGATCAAGAAGGGTTCGCAGATGATCAATGCCGTGACGAACTCGACGGTTCCCCATTTGACGGTCATCGTCGGCGCCTCCTACGGCGCCGGGACTTACGCGATGTCCGGGCGCGCCTTCAACAACCGCTTCACCTTCATCTGGCCGAGCGCGAAGATCGCCGTCATGGGCGGCAAGCAAATCGCCGGCGTGATGTCCCTGGTCCGACGTGGCCAGGCCGCTCGCAAGGGACTCCCCTTCGACGAGGAGGCGGATGCAATGCTAGTCGCCGCGGTCGAGACGAAACAAGAAGAGGGTTCCGTCGCCCTCGAAGCAACCGGCGCGATCAGCGACGACGGTATCCTCGACCCCCGGGATACCCGAACTGCCTTGGGAATTTGTCTATCCGTCGTCCGGACTCGTCCGATCGAAGGCGCCGAGGGATACGGAGTGTTCAGACTGTGACCATCAATACGCTACTCATCGCGAATCGAGGAGAGATTGCTCGCCGGGTGATTCGATCGGCCCATGAAATGGGAATACGCTGCGTCGCCGTATACGTCGACGCCGATGCCGAAGCCCCTTTCGTTTCGGACGCAGACGAAGCCGTGCGCCTGCCCGACTCCTATCTCGACGGAAAATCCATCCTCGAAGCCGCCCTCGCGACCGGCGCACAAGCGATCCATCCCGGCTATGGCTTCCTTTCCGAGAACGCCGAGTTCGCCCGCGAAACGCTGGCCGCCGGAATCTCGTGGGTCGGCCCGACGCCGGAAGCGATCGCCCAGATGGGAGACAAGCTCGCGGCCAAGGAACTCGCGACGAAGCACGACGTTCCGATCCTGTTGGGCAGTCAGAACCCAAACGACGCCGAATCGATCGGCTACCCGATCCTGGTCAAGGCCGTGGCCGGGGGCGGCGGCAAGGGAATGCGAATCGTCGAGGATCCCGTTGATCTCGAAGAAGCGATCGCTTCGGCAAAGCGTGAAGCAGCAAGCGGATTCGGCGACGACCGCGTCTTCCTCGAGCGTTATGTCGCGCGTTCGCGCCATGTCGAGATCCAGATTCTCGGCGATGCACACGGCACCGTGGTTCAGCTCGGCGAGCGCGAATGTTCGATCCAACGGCGCCACCAGAAGATCATCGAAGAAGCGCCCTCCCCGCGGCTGGATGAGGCCATGCGTACGGCGATGGGTGACGCGGCCCTCCGACTGGCTCGCGGACTCGGCTATCAGTCCGCGGGAACGGTCGAGTTTCTCGTCGACGACGAATCGGGCGAGTTCTTCTTTCTCGAAGTGAACACTCGCCTACAGGTCGAGCACCCGGTGACCGAAGCCGTGACCGGCATTGATCTCGTGCGCGCGCAACTCCGCATCGCCGACGGAGAGCCCCTCGATTTCGACCAGGCCGACGTTCGCTGCGAGGGTGCGGCGATCGAAGCACGACTCTATGCCGAAAATCCCGCCAACGACTTCCTTCCGGCGACGGGCCGGCTCGACGCCTATGCGGCCGCCGATGAACCGGCCGTTCGCTGGGATAGCGGCGTCGAAGCCGGATGCGTAATCGGAACCGACTTCGACCCGATGTTGGCCAAGGTGATTGCGCACGGACCGACCCGCGCCGAGGCCGCAGGCCGACTCGCCCTGGCCCTCGAACGACTTCATCTCGGCGGCCTCGTAACCAATCGCGATTTTCTCGTCGCCACCCTGCGCACCGAAGCCTTCCTGGCCGGCGACACGACAACGGACTTCATCGAACGCGTCCAACCGGATCGCACGGCCCCCTTCAGCGACGAAGATTTCGAACGTTCCGCGCGCATCGGCGCGCTCTGGATTCAGGGCGCCAACCGCGCGGAGGCCCAGGTGCTCGCCTCCGCTCCATCGGGTTGGCGCAACGCACGCATGCCCTTCGAGCGCGTTGCACTGTCCTTCGGAGACCGCGACCTGCAAGTCCGCTACCGCGCGCTCCGCGACGGCTCCTTCGAATTCGAGGACGGTGCTCGGGCGCGAATATTCTCCTGGTCAAGCAAGGCGATCGACGTCGAGGTCGACGGCCGCCGACAACATGCTCGCGTCACGCGAACCGAGAATCGGCTGATCGTGCAGACCCCGACCAGCGACATCGAATTTGACGTAATTCCGCGCTTCGTCCTACCCGGGGATGAGGCGGCATCGGGTGGCCTCGCCGCGCCGATGCCCGGAAAGGTGATCGCCATTCGCGTTGCCGTAGGCGACTCGGTGACCTCGGGGCAGACGTTGATTCTACTCGAAGCGATGAAGATGGAACATCCGATGCGCGCCACCCTCGACGGAATCGTAACGGAAATCCGAGTCAGCCAAGGCGAGCAAGTCGAAAACGAGGCGTTGCTCTTGATCATCGAACCGACGGATTCCGCCGACGACTCTTCGCAGAACTAACCTATAGGCCAACACATGGCCTCGTCCGAGCCACATCCCATTCACGAAGGAGGACAGCGCCATGGCCGATCCGATTCGTATCGCAAATTGTTCCGGATTCTTTGGAGACCGCCTGTCCGCGGCGAAGGAAATGGTCGAGGGCGGGCCGATCGATGTGCTGACCGGCGATTGGCTCGCGGAACTGACGATGCTGATCCTGGCGCGCACGCGCATGAAACGGCCAGGCGCGGGCTATGCGCGAACCTTCGTCACTGAGATGGAAGAGGTCATGGGCAGCTGTCTCGACAAGGGCATCCGAGTCGTTTCGAATGCCGGCGGCCTCGATCCCGATCGCTGCGCGGAAGCGGTCCACGAAGTCGCTCAAAAGCTCGGCCTCAATCCGAAGATCGCCTACGTTTGCGGAGACGATCTGATGCCGAATATCAACGACTTCATCTCTCGGGATCAGCTCCATCATTTCGAGACCGGTGAACCGATCAAGGACCCCAGCCGATTCATGACCGCCAACGCCTACCTCGGCTGCTGGGGAATCGTCGACGCCCTCGAACGCGGCGCCGACATCGTGATCACCGGTCGCGTAACCGATGCCGCCGTCGTTTGTGGACCCGCGGCCTGGCATCACGGCTGGAAGCGGGACGATTGGGACGCCCTCGCTGGCGCCGTCGTGGCCGGTCACGTCATTGAATGCGGCACCCAGGCCACGGGCGGGAACTATTCGTTCTTTGAGGAAGTCCCGGGCATGGAGCGAACCGGGTTTCCCTGGGCCGAGGTCGCAGAGGACGGCTCGTGCGTCATCGGGAAACACGACCAGACCGGGGGCGAAGTCTCGATCGGAACGATCACCTCGCAACTGCTCTACGAGATTGGCGGCGTCGAGTATTTCGGCCCCGACGTGACGACGCGCTTCGACACGATCTCGATCAAAGAGACGGGACCCGACCGCGTCCGACTCTCGGGAACACAGGGCCAGCCCCCGCCCGACACCCTGAAGGTCTGCATGAATCGAAGCGGCGGCTTTCGCAACGACCTGCGCGTCTGCCTGACAGGACTCGACATCGACGCGAAGGCGGCGCTGGTCGAAAAGGCATTCTGGATCGCCTGCCCCTTTGAACCCAGCGACTATCAACAGGTCACGACACGACTGATTCGAACCAACAAAGAGGACCCGGACTCGAACGAGGAGGCGGTCGCCATCTGGCACCTTGCCGTGAAGGACCCGGACGAGAAAAAGGTGGGCCGCGCCTTCGCGAACGCCATGACTGAGTTGGCCTTGGCCACCATTCCCGGATACTTTGGGATCGGTGGCGGTCCGGCCGGAGGGCGGCCCTTCGGCGTCTACGAACCGGCCCGCATCCCGGCCGCCGCGGTCCCGCAAGACGTCGTGTTCATCGGCGGAAAAACACATCAGATCGATTCCGTGATTCCGAAAGGCGAGGTCACGATCACGCCCCTCGACGGCCCGCGCGCAGAAGCGCCAAGCGGCAAGACGAAACGCGCACCGATTGGCCGAGTCGTCGGCGCACGTTCCGGAGACAAGGGCGGCAACGCCAACCTGGGCGTTTTCGCCAGAAGCGACGAAGCCTGGGCCTGGCTCGACGATTTCCTCACGACGGAGCGCCTTCAGGCACTGCTTCCCGAAGTAGGTCGATTCGAAGTCGATCGGATTCGCCTCCCCGCCCTGCGTAGTCTGAATTTCGTGATCCATGGAATCCTCGAAGAAGGCGTCGCCGCTGCGACACGCCAGGACGGCCAGGCCAAGAGTCTGGGTGAATGGCTGCGGTCTCGCGTCGTCGAGGTGCCGGAAGCCTTGCTTCCATGAGCAAGACGGCGAAGTCCAGTCCCGCGAACCGAAGAGCGCGCTACAAGCAAGTCCGTGCGCCGAAGCGACTCCTTTCGTCGAGCGTCGAAGCGGCGCTGACGGCGCGCCAACTCGAAATTCTCGACACCCTCGACGAATCGGTGCTCGGCGGCGGCTTCGCCGATTTGACGATGGCAGAAATCGCGAAACGTATGACCTGCTCGCTGCGTACCCTCTACGGCATCGCGCCGAGCAAGGAGGCCCTGGTACTCGCCGTCGTCGACCGACAGCTACATCGGGTCGGCCACGAGGCGGCGGAGACCCTGGCCCTCGACACCCCGCCCCTCGAACGATTGCGTGCCTATCTGCGTGCGACCAACCTCGCCCTACAACCCAGGGCCGTCTCGGTCACGACGGATTTCGCAAAATTGTCGGGTGCTCGGGAACTCGCAGAGGCTCACACGCGATATATCGTCGAAATTACTCGCGCGCTGCTCGACGAGGCGGTCGAAGCAGGCGCGATCGAAGTTCTCGATACGGGCGCGCTCGCACTCGTTCTGGGCCGCCTCGGTCGTGAATTCTCGAGACCGGACATCGAGATCAGCACAAAACGATCCGCCCGCGAAACCGCCGATGCCATCGCCGAGATCATCCTACACGGGCTCGGCCCATCATCGCAGCTCACGGATTGAACGCCTAACTTCGAAATTTTCACCGGGCAATGCGGCACTACTCGGGAACGGCCATGCAGCGCTGCACGACCGGATGCGCAACGAAGTGATCGAAAGATTTCGACCGGTGGGCGTTCCGGCAGTATGAAGTCGCATGGTTCGATTTGCCGGACGATTCTCTCCAAGGCCTGGCAAGACCCGGCGGCATCGGATGATCCCTGAAAGCGATTCGCCCCTTAGGCGAGCGACCGGCTCAACCCAGCGAATGTAGAAAGTGCAGGATCAGCCCTGATCGACGAAGATGGGCGAGGACCATGCCCGCGCCCGGGCGAGCGCGATACATTCATCCGGCTCCTCGGAATCGTCGCCTCGGACTCGACTTCGACAGGGTCGCGTTTCGAGGCAACTTCCCGATGCATCTCGCTCACATCGCAGGGGATCCCCATTGACCAACCCACTCGGCTCTTCGAGTGCACGCACGTAGTAGACGCTGTCACGACCACCCGCTTCGAAATCGTCGTCTTCGAACTCGACGACACAACCGGACTCGTCCGGCACGCATTCAAAAGACTTCCAGACGTCCTCGACCAATTCGGCAACGTCTTCGCTCTTGTCGAGGCGCGGGCGAATCCTCACGACCTCGATGCGTTCGATCACACGTCGCGTCTCGCTCGGGTTATGGCACTCACCCATACACAGCGCTGCAAGTCGTTCGGGTGTGAATGCGCCACCGGCCGCCGCGGCGCCCTCCACGTACGCGGGGCATCCGGGGGTCTGCACGCGACTGCCGACCGCGCGTACACGAAAGCGCGGCGTTTCTTGCATAGACACTTCGCTGCCCATGGGTGCCAACTGCCCGTCCGGACCGTTCAATAGATCGAACCACAACAGAATCCGTGGGCCCGAAGTGCCGTAGACCTGTTTCTGCTTGAGCGCCGACCAGATCGCGGAACGATTGCGCCCTTCGGAATGGACGGCGACCAAACCGCCCGTGTAGAAGAAGGAAGCGAGACGTTCGTCCCCGCCCGGGACGGTGGGCACCTGCGCCGGATTGATGGCGATGGATTCCGCACGCGCCTCGCCATCGATGGGAAGCATTGCGCGAAGGCCAGCGACGCCCTTGGCCGACATCCCATCCGTCATGCCGAGATTCTGGAATTCCTTGTAGCCGCTCGCTGGCCGCGCCAGATGATTGTCGCTCGACGCGATGAAGCCGAACCGGAAGCGCGCCTTCGCGTCTTGCTCGGCGCCCGGGACGCCCATTCCCGACACGGCCAACGCGTTTTGCGCGCTGCCGCCGGGCCGAAAGCGGAAGGCCGGCTGAAAGCAACCGATGCATTGTCCCGCCTCGAGCCAATCCTCCGCTCGCTCGCCGGGTACCGTCATGATGCCCACACCCGCGGCCGCGATGTAATTTGCTCGAGCGACTCGGGCGCGATCATCACATTCCGTCTCCTCCACACCGGAAAGGGCGCAGCGTTCGCGAATGATCTCTCCAGCCCGATGACACTCGGGCATGAACCCGGCCACCGGATCTGGACAACGAAGCGTCCCGTCGGCTGACTGGGTGACGTGCCGCCAGGGGCGATAGACCTCGGAGTTGCCGTGTCCCGAATAGACTTCGATCAGCGTCTGCCGATTCGGATCGTGGTTGCCGTTGGCGAGCTGCTTCTCCCAGTCGATTCCCGCCGGACTGGTATTGCCCCAGGCATTGCCGTGCGGGATGACGATCGAGGGATAGCCCCAATCGTCGAGCTTCTCGAAGAGGCCGGCCGGAGTCCTTGTCGCTTCGGAGCAGTCTACGGGCAGGTCGCGCACGGCCACGCCGTCTTCGCATTCGGGCGTGGCCGCGATCCCGCTCTGCATGGTCATCATGTCGAAATAACGCTGACGCTCACCGAAATCCATCATCGCCATCGCGAACAGGGGAACCCGCGACCGCGAACTCCGCATGGCCGAATAGGCGATGCCCTTCGAAGCGATCGGACGGGCTGGTGTTCGGTCTTCCGCCGTATCGAGCAGGACGACATTCTTGTGCCCGTAGTGGGCGCCCGGATCGTTCGCCATCTGCGTCCATTCCCAGCCCAGGAAGGCGACCAGGTCGGGATTGGCGGAGTTGCCGCCCACGTCATTGCACTGCCGAATCGAGTCCTTGATCTCCGCCCATTTATGGGCAGAGAGACCTTCGGCGTGATCATTGATCGAAAAAAAATCAAGGCCCGAGCAATAGCGAGCAAAGTCGCAGGCGTCGGCGGGTGGATGGGCGCCCTCCCCCTGCATGATGGGCAAGCTCGTCAGGAAGGCGTCGACAGAAAATGTCGTGTGAACATGAAGATCACCGAAGAGGATCTGCTTCGCAGAGTCCGATCCGATCTCCATGGCCGATGCGCGCTGGACGTCATCTTGTTCAGCAACGAAGGCCGCAGGTCGCTCCGTCTGAGAAATAACACCCGGCGATTCGTCACGACCGAGCTTTCCGCGCATCGCTGCCATCGAATAGGCAACGAAGATCAAGACCGGGACCAGAACCAATACGACGAAGAGCAGTGAAACCCGTTTCAACATGTTCGAGCAACCTTTCGTTGGGATGATTCCTTCCAACGCCTTAGGCGAAGGAGCCATGTTTTCGGCCGCCGGAGCTGGGGCGCCGAGGCATTGCCTGCGCTATTGGGTAGCCCATGAGCACTTCGACCGGCAGCCATCGCGCCCCGCTTCCCCAACACGGCCCACCCCGCGCAAATCGCGCCAAACGCCGACTGGCCGAGGGCGGCGTTGTCACGGCCGTAGCCGGCCATTCGATGAGCGCGGATAGCATCGACTTTCTCGGCCCGCTGGGTTTCGACGCGGTCTGGCTTGAAGGCGAACACGGTCCCGCGGACTGGGAACGCATCGGCGATCAGAGCCGAGCCTGCGATCTATGGGGTCTCTCGGCCTTGATGCGGCTGCGTACATTGGAGCCCTCACTCGTCGGACGCGCGCTCTCCCTCGGTGTTCACGGAATCGTGATCCCCCAGGTGGGGACCGCCGCCGAAGCCGAAGCCCTGGTCGATGCCGCCAAATTCGCACCGCAAGGCCACCGGGGTGTCTCGCGCGGACGTCGGTCGTACGGTAATCCCGATTTCCTGGCACGCGACAATGACGAGACCTTTCTCGTCGTACAGATCGAAGACCCGAAAGCGTTAGGCCAGATCGAAGCGATTGCGGCAACCCCGCATCTGGACGTCGTTTTCATTGCACCCAACGACCTCGCCCAGGCCATGGGCCATCAAGGCCAGCCGGACCATCCGGAGGTCGTCGCGGCGATCGAAGACGGATTGCGGCGAATTGCCGCGGTCGGCGGCGCCGCTCCCGGAACCTTTTGCAAGGGCGAGGCAGCCGCGCACTTGATCGAACTCGGCACCCGCTTTCTCTATGTGAACTACGACGCCTGGGTCGCCGCGTCGAGTGAGCAGTGGCTAGGCAGCCTACGTTAGACGCCCGACAGATCTGGCTCATTCAAAAGGATCGGCACGACATAGCGCTCGACCATGGCCCGCTCTTCTTCCTCGGTCTCGCCAGGCATCGTCAGTAGGGAGACGATCACGCGAACGACCCAACGGGCGCGCAACGCGCGCGCCGGCTCGTCGTCTTGCGATTCGAGAAAGCGTTGAACAAATACGGACGAGATCGAGCCGATCACCCCCGATCTCTGGGAGACTCGCGCCGCACGGCCGGATGCCAACGGATCGAACCAGGCCGCCAGACCCGGAGCATCACGCACCGCTCGGACGGCCATGAGAATGCCCTCGAGTATCCGTTCCCTCGGATCTTCGATTCCCACCAGCTCGCTCGCAAGGCGCGCAGAAAGCAAGCGGGTGGAGCGATCGATATAGGCAAGGTCCAACTCGGCGCGTGTCTTGAAATAGCGGTACAAAGTGCCGCGCGAGCAACAGGCGTATTGTGCGATGTGTCCCATCCGCGTGCGCGAAACACCGAGGTCGATGAAAGCCCGAGGGGCCGCTTCGAGAATCTTGCCGACGGCTAGGTCGGCTTGCTCTTCACGCAACCACGCACCGGACATCAGGCAGCACCCGTCGCATCGAAGGGCAACGTCTCATAGCGACGAACGAAATGCCCAGGGGCGAATCGCCCGGCTTCGCCATCGACCGTGAAGTCAGGGCAGCGAGCGAGCAGTTCTTCAAGGGCGATGCTCGCCTGCAATCGCGCGATCGCCGCACCAATACAATGGTGGGCACCATAACTGAAGGAGAGATGGCGTCGAATTTTCCGTGTGACGTCACAATCGCCAGCGCCGGGACCGAATTCGCGCTCATCACGATTGCCCGACGCATAGAGCAACATCACTTTTCGATCCGCCGGGATCGTCCGGCCGCTTATATCGACATCCCGGGTCGTCATGCGCGCCAGTCCTTGAACCGGCGAAGCCAGCCGCAAGAACTCTTCGACCGCCGACCGGAGCAGACTCGGATCCCCGCGAAGCAATGCACGCTGACCCGGATTTTTCGTGAGTAGATCGGCGGCCACCCCGAGTAGCCCAGTGGTCGTATCGTTGCCGCCCGTGACCATCGTGAAGGCCATACCGAGCAGCTTTGCGGCCGACACCGGCTCGCCGTCGAGCCGTGCGTGAACGAGGGTCGAAATCATATCGTCGGCGGGATCACTGCGGCGCTTTTCGATCAGTCTGGCAAAGTAGGCAAAGAGCTCAGCGACTGCGTCGGCGGCACTCAGCACGTCCCCGGTTGCGTTGGCCGAAACGATCGCATCGCTCCAGCCGTCGAAATGCGCCCGATCCGATTGCGGGACGCCTAACGAATGGGCCACGACGAGACTCGGCAGTGGCTTGAAGAGTTCGGCGATGATGTCGCCCTGCCCGATCTCGCGCAGTCGCTCGACGCGTTCGACCACGAATGCACGAATCAAGGGCTCGATGTCCCTTACCTGCTTCGGGGTAAATCGCTTGGTCGCAAGTTTGCGCAGGGCGGTGTGATCGGGGGGATCCATCATCACGATGGGTGCCTCGATCCCGATCTTTTCCATCTCGCCGTATTGAAAGGTCAGGCCCTGGGCCGACGAATAGGTCTGGAAATCCACCGCGGCGCCCATGATGTCTTCGAAGCGCGACAGGACCCAATAGTCGCCGGACCCTGAACTCACCTCGTGAACGGGATCATGATCGCGTAACGCTGCGTACATCGAAAACGGGTCACGCCAGGAGTCCCCGGTGCGAGGGACGTAGTGTGCGTCAGCGCGGGTCGACATGTTTTCTCCAACGACAAAGTTTGCATTCTACAAATTTTTTGGAATTGTTCATCACACTAGGTGATTCAGAAAATATGCTCCGTCACTTCTCCTCGGTGTCGAGGCTGAACGGAATCTTGCCAGCCACGACTCCCATCACTAGCTTGATGTGAATACGTATTCAGCTAGAAGTGAAACCCATGCCATCTCGAATGGCATGGGGGGTCTCGTTGGAAACGCTGATCGTGGAACGAAGGGACGGCGTCGTGAAAGTAACGATGAACCGCCCCGAAAAGATGAATGCGCCGAGCCACACGATGTTTCGCGAACTGCTCGAGGTCTTCCTCGAGATCGGCCAAAGCGAAAGCGACGACGACCGCGTCCTCGTCCTCGTCCTCACGGGCGCTGAGGGAAATTTCAGTGCCGGCGCGGATCTGGGTTCCCACAGACCCGACCTGCACTTCCTCGCCAGCATGCGATTCCATGGCAGTGTTGGCCTCGCACTTCACAATCTTCCGAAGCCTACGATCGCGAAGATTCGCGGCGTCGCTGACGCTCCTGGCCGATATCGTCCCTGCCGAGGAAGCAGAACGGATTGGACTGGTAGACCGGGCCGTACCGGACGGCCAACTCGACGCGTTCGTCGACGATTGGGCCCAGCGACTAGCTTGCTCTTCTTCGAGCCAGTCGATGACATCCGAATAGCGCGAACAACCCTGCTGAGGCAGCAAGAATCGCATTGGGCTCGGGGATCTCGAGCGTGATCCAGGTTCGATTGGCGTTGCCGCCCGAAATATCACGAGCGGTCATGGAACCCGTCACGAGCGCGACGACACCATTGCCCGCCGCGTCACGCGCGTCGATACCCGTCCGAATGAACATCTCCGAAGTCGCACCAAGGATATCGGTCACCGTAATCGAGAGCCTCCCGGTCGTCAGCGGAAAGCCGACGCCCTGGTTGCCCTGGCCGGTCACCGGAATACCAGCGCCAATCACCGTAATCGCCGCACCTTGACCAATGATCGTGCCGTTGAAACCCAGGGTCGCGGTAAAGACACCCGCATTCGTCGTAAACGCCGTACCAATAGCCAGTCCGTCGAAGGCGCCGCCAGCTACCCCGACCGTCGCATCGGATCCCGTCAGATCGACGACAGACAGCGAGAACTGACACGGGCCGCCCGTAATGAACGGAACGAAGAAACCCTGAGCGGTCGTCCCTTCGCCTGGCGTGGCAGTGGCCTTGCACGGTAGCTGCGTTGCCGGATCCAGGGGGACGCCATTGAAGTAGACCTTCGCCGTGCCGATGGCGCGACCGATGGACTGGCCTCCGAATTGGTTGCCCGTCGACGTGAACCGAGCGATTCCGTTGACGGGCGGAATGGCTGAGTTGCCAGCCATGGGCGTCTGAATCGTCTGCGGGGGCGCCCCGTTCCCATAGTTGTCAGTCGGACTACCAGCCGCCGACGCGCCCGCGTAGTAGGTCACCGTTGCCGCGCCGACGCGGCCACCCGCAGCGAATACGTTCGCACCAGCGGAAGGAATGATCCCACCGAACTCCTGGGTCACGGCGGGGCCCCCCGAAACCGTGGTTCCGGGATGTGGGCTGTCGTAGGTCAGATTCGTCTGAACTGCGAAAACCGCGGGATTGACGTTCGCACCACCGAGCGAGCCTTCGGGTTGACCGCCGTAGTGAAAGGCACCGGGAATCAACGTCAACCGGCGCGGACCGGTTCCCGGCGCGGCGGTCTGCATGATCGTCGCCATCGGGGTCGGCTTGATCTGACCGGGCTGGCCGAGACCCAAGCCTACCAGCGGCAAGCCATCGGGTGTGGCCGGAACCGTCTGGATCGTGATGGCCGTGAATGGACCGGCGGTCGCGGAAAGACCTACGCCGCCCTGGGCGGGCGCGACCGAGATGGGAAGCGGAAGACCGCTGCCGATCTGGCCACGTATCTGACCGCCAAGACCACAAGACGTGCCGGAACAAGCGGCGCCTGCCTGTGCCGACGCGGTACCGGCGAGAATAGCGGGCGCTAAGAATGCAGCCATCAGAATCGCCAACCTGCTGTAGCTAGACATGGGTGGAATTTCCTGAAAAAGAGATCGGCCGAAATGCCGAAATCAGTTTTGACTATAAATGAATTTCGATTCAGCTGGTGAGCGAACTGCTATTCAAATTCGGAATCAATCCGACACTCCCAGCGGGGTGCACCGAGACGAAGAGCCCTCCGGGCGATGACGCACAAACACCACGGAGAACCCTTGCGAGACCTCGCCCCTTGAAACAAGGCGATCAGGCCAGCTCTGCTCGGACGAGATTGCGACCTTCGACCATCGCCTTCAATTTCCCAAAGGAAACGTCGCGCGGAAGATATTTGAAACCACAGTCCGGGGCGATCACCAGGCGTTCTGCGGGAACGTGTCCCAGGGCCGCGCGAATGCGCGTGGCGACTTGCTCCGGAGTCTCGACCGTCGTATCCCGAAGATCCAACACGCCTAACAATATCGTCTTGGACGGCAGACACGTGAGAACCGCGGGGTCGACGTTCGGCTGCGCGCACTCCAGTGAGATCTGGTCAGCTGCGCAGACATCGAGCTCCTCCAGGAAAGAATATCCCAGCGGTTTGTCCGCGACGTGCTTGCCGTACCCGAAACAGACGTGGAGTGCCGTGGTTCCAGCCACATCCGCAAACGCCCGATCGATCGCCGGGACCGCATAACGACGGGCCTGCTCAGCTCGAGCTTGCACATAGGGTTCGTCAATCTGGACGATGTCCACCCCGGCAGAAAAGAGATCCCGAACTTCCTCGTTAACCGCCGCCGCGTACGCCAGAGCCAGGGATTCCTCATCCGGGTAGTGGTCGTTCTGCGCTTGCTGAGCCATGGTGAAGGGACCGGGAAGCGTGATTTTGAGCGGTCGGTCGGTATGTGACTTCAAGAACGCAATGTGATCGACTTCGACAGTTCTGGTTCTGCGAATCTCGCCGGTCACACGAGGTACGGGTACCTCTTTCCCTGTTCGATCAATCGCCGTACCCGGATTGTCGAGATCGACTCCCTCGAGTGCGTTCGCGAATCGATTTGAATAGCTCTCCCGCCGCATCTCGCCGTCAGTCACGATATCGATGCCGGCTCGCTCCTGATCATGCAGCGCCAATATGGTCGCATCGTTCTGCGCCTCTTCGAGCTGCTTGGGATCGATGCGCCACAACTCGGCGGCGCGCACTCGTGGAGGCAGTCGTTCACCAAGCCGGCCACGGTCGATCAGCCAATCGGGCTGCGCATAGCTACCGACCAATGTCGTAGGCAAATAGGGAACATCCATCGACTACTCTCCTTCGAGCCCCTGATCCGAGCCCTCATCCAGGCCGGGCTCGACCGTCGCAAAGAGCGTTCGATAGAAGACCCGCGCCATGGTCTCGATCGCCACGTCATCGGATATCGAAGAACGACCGACTTCGCCCCCTTCGATCAACCAGACATAACAGAAGTAGTCCATCATTGAGCCGAGAGCCGAAGCCGTCGCTTCGGGTTCTGGATTCACGGCTCGACCGGACACGTTCAAGGCGCGAATCCCCGCCGCGATCCCGTCGCGCGCATCCGAGCGAATCTCTCGCCAGCGCTTTGCGAATCGTTCATCGATCATCGAAGCTTGAAAGATCGCCGCTAGCTCCGGAGCGTGATTCTTGCAGCTGACCCAATACACGGCGCACAGCTGGCGAATCACATCGTAGTGCTCTCCAGCCGTCAGATCGAGCTTCGTCACACGCAGATCGATTTCAGCCTTGAAATCCTCCGCAAGCTGCTCGAGTACCTCTTCCTTGTTGGCAAAATAGGTATAGAAGGAACCGAGGGCCTTGCCGGCTTCCTGGGTGATGTCGGCAATCTTGGTATTCGCATAGCCATTGTGCTGAAAGAGTCGCCGGGCGGCATCGAGCAGGGCCGCGCGACTGCGGACACCCCGTGCGGTCAGGATGGACCCATCGGCTGGCAGCGATTGATCAGCGCGGACGTCGGTGACAGTCATCTTCTCGTTAGGCATCTTCGACTTCAGACGAGCTTTCCGATCGACTCTTCCTTGCGCTCTTCCTCGGCGAACTCCGAGCTCGGCTGGCGCAACAGCCGCAACGCTTCCTCTTCGCTTTGCACGAACCCGTCCGCGTCGGTCGTCACGCAGTACTCGACCATGATCCCGTTGGGGTCGAGGGTATAGATCGAAGTACACCATCCATGATCAATCTGGATGATGCTCTCGATCCCGCGCTCATGCATGCGCTTCGTCATCGCTTCCAGTTCTTCCATCGTATCGAGCCGGAAAGCAATGTGGTTCGCCCAGGGTGGAAGCCCAAGACCTGTCGATACTTCGGTCTTGTACTCCGGGTCTTCACCGACATTCTCGAGATAGAAGAAGGCGATCGCCTCGCCCGACCCCATTCCGAAGAAAAAATGCCGAAAATGACCCTCCCCCTGTCGGTGGTTCTCCGTACGAAGCAGTCGCATGCCGAGTTTTTGGGTATAGAAGTCATAGGTCGCCTCTATGTCCCGGGTGGTGTACGCGACGTGATGAACGCCCTTTGATTCAAGGCTACTCGGATCTGACATCGTGGTTGTCTCCTCTTCTGATTCACCGCAAAGCAGCGACCGCCATCCATCGAGGGCACGCCGCAATGACATCCAAGGCGACCGGCAATCGCCCACCTCGCGCTTGAACAACGTAGCCTTGACTGAATCAGCATTCAATCTAACATGAATATATATTCGACTTCAAAACACAGGACGACCGACCGAGTTGACGATCCAAGCACCCGATCTCGAGTACCTCTTTTCCTATACCGCCGACATCGAGGAGCCTCAGCAACGTATTGGAGCAGGGCCCTTCGGGCATCGCATGATCGCGAAAGTGACAGGCGGTCGTGTCGAAGGTCCGCGCATGAACGGCAAAGTCCTGCCAGGCGGCGGCGACTGGGCATTGATCGAAGACAGATTGACCCTGCGCCTGGACGCTCGACTCACCATCGAGACCCACGACGGCGCGCTCATCTTCGCAAGCTATCGCGGCGTCATCACACCGATCGATCCGGCCACAGTGGCCAAGGTCATTTCCGGTGAGATCGCAGCCGGCGAATTCTATTACCGCACCACGCCCAGCTTCGAGACCGGCGATGAACGCTATGCCTGGTTGAATACGACCGTTTGCGTAGCGGTCGGAAACCTCAGCGCCGAAGGGGTCTCGTACGATGTCTTCGCCGTCCTCTGAAACGACGAGTATCCTTCATGTCATTGGCAGCCCGAAGACCGACACCTCAACCTCGACGCGCATCGCCCGTGCCTTTCTCGAGGGCTGCCTGGCGAACGACTCCGGCCAACCCGAGCGGCGAACGAGCGTCACCACCCTCGACGTCTGGAACGCCGACCTGCCCCCCTTCGACCGCGAACTCGCGATCGCAAAACTGGCACCGATCGTGGGTGAAAAGAGAACGGCCGCTCAAAACACCGCCTGGGCCCGGATCGAAGCGGTGATTGCTGAATTCGCGTGCTTCGACAAAATCGTTCTCTCCACACCGATGTGGAATTTCTCCCTGCCCTATCGCCTGAAACACTATATCGACCTCCTGGTTCAACCCGGCATCACCTTCGGCCTCAACGCAGAAATGCGACACGTCGGCCTACTGAATGACCGCCCCCTCCAACTCATCCTCACCCGGTCGAGCCCACTTCCGGAGGGAAGCCCCGAGGACTTCCAACTTCCCTATCTGAGACATGTCTTTTCCTTCATCGGTCTGCGCGACGTCCGCGCCCTAGTCGTCGAAGGGACGACGCTTCCCGCCGAAGCACGCGAGAAATTCATCGCCGAGCAATGCGAACGCGCACGCGTCGTCGGCGCTTCTTTCTAGCCGTGTCCTCGTGATGCCCTAGCCATGTCGATCACCTGCCCAGTCCCTTTCCAACACCGGAGCTCGCCCTGACAACGCAACCCGACTGTCTGCTCGATTCCGAAACGATCCTCGCCAATGCACGCCAACTCGCGCCGACCATTCGCAAACAGGCCGATGCCATCGAGGCCGATCGACGCATACCCGAGCCGTTAGTCGAAGCGATGTCACGGGCCGGGATCTTTCGCATCGCCATGCCCCGCGCCTGGGGTGGACCCGAAATGTCGCCGCTCGAGCAAATCGAATTGATGGAGATCATCGCCCTCGCCGATCCCTCCGCGGCCTGGTGCGCTTCCATCCTGTCGGACAGCGGCTTCTACGCGGGATTTCTCGAAGACGAAGTAGCCCGGAAGCTCTTCCCGAGCCTTGATGCTCGCTGTGCCGGGATGTTGGCGCCGGTTGGCCGAGCCGAAATCGTCCCAGGCGGCTATCGCGTCACCGGCCATTGGGCCTTCGGCAGCGGCTCGCTACACGCAACCCATTTGACGGGCGGCTGCCTCGTTACGAAGAACGGACAGCCGATCCTGGAAGAAAACGGCTTTCCGCGTTGGCGCGTGATGATCTTCGACCCCACGGAGGTCGAGATCAAGGACACCTGGCATGTGACCGGGCTCGCGGGCAGCGGCAGCAACGACTACAGCGTGGCCGACATCTTTGTTCCGGAGCAACACAGCTTCCACGCGCTCGGCGAACCCCGACGTGCCGAACCCCTTTATCGCTATCACGGATTTTTCTTCGCCAATGTGCCGGGCATCCCGTTCGGGATCGCGCGCGCGGCCCTCGATGAGGCGAGAGAGATCGCAGGGAACAAGCTCACCTTCCCGGCCGCGCAACGCCTGCGGGAGAACGCGCAGATCCAGACCGCCTTTGGCGAGGCCGAAGCGACGCTCGCGGCCGCCCGATGTTATGTGACTGATGTCATGGGGTCCGCGTGGGAAACTCTCGTCGGCGGCGATGCCCTCAGTCTCGAGCAGCGTGCCAAGATCGGGCTCTGCCTCGTGCATGCAGGTCGAAGCGCCGGGCGAGTCGTCGATCTCGCCTGCGAGATCGCGGGAACCACAGCGCTCTACAAGAAGAATCGACTGGAGCGGCTTCGCCGCGACATGATCGCCGTGAATTCACACATCGTTCATCAGAAGAAGACCTACGGTGCCGCTGGACGGGTGTTGTTGGGCGCGGAACCGGCGCCCTCCTTTTTCTAACAACTCAATCATCACGAGCCACCGCCCGGACTATCCGCGAAGCACACTGCCGCCGGCGATTTCCACGGGAACGTCGGTCCCGTTCACCAGCGAAACGGATCCGACGATCGCTATGTCAGCCCCGAAACGATGATCCCCTCGCACCGAAAACCGTTGACACTTCGACAGCGATGGCGCACCGACCGGAAACCGCGCCTGCAGGTCATCGACATGCTGGTAGTGGTCGGGGTCGAGATCGATCACGCGAATTCGATTCGCCTCCGCGTCGACGGGGATCATCCGCGAGTCCTCACTGACGCGATAGGCATCGGACCAGAGCGAAAGCAGATCGTTCGTCGTCTTGACCGGTGCGAATCGATCACGTGAAACTACGATCGCTTCGGCCCCATCGAAACACTCAATCGCCGAACCCATCGCCGTCTCGAGCTGAAAACAGACCGGACTCGACGAATCCTTCGGCTGCACATGCTTCACATTCTTCATGACCGGCAAGGGCAGCCCCGAATCCGAAGCGTCCAGTCGAGACGCCAGAACATCGAGATCGATCCAGAGATTGTTCGTATTGAAATAGTGGTGCCGGTCGATGTCCTGGAAGGATTCGACATCGGCCTCGGAACATTGGGCCGTCTCACGCAACATCAAACGACCGCCGCGCCGGGCCAGATGGCCGCCCTTCTTGTCGGACTCCGTTCGCTGGGCGACTTCCATGGCGAAGGGAAGCTGCTTCGAGGCGAACCAACCCAGAATGCTGGGATCGAGCACGGCGCCGAGGTTGTCCGCGTTCGACATGAACGCATAGCGGATTCCTTGCGCGCGCAAGGTCTGCAACATGCCCGAACTCTCGAGCGCGATATAGATGTCGCCATGACCGGGCGGACACCAACCGAGCGATTCGTCGTCAGGCCAATCCACAGGGGTCCAGGATTCGGCGTCGATGCGAGGCACCTTGTGTTGAACGAAGTCGAGGGGGATCTCTGTCGCGAGCTCCGCATGCGCCGCTAACGCGGCCAGGGAATCGTCCCGGGTGCGATAGCTATTCATCAGGACCAGGGGAAGTTGGCTGCCCCAATTCTCGCGCTGCCAGAGAACCTGCCGTGCGATGAGATCCAGAAACGAGAGGCCGGGGCGAACCGGAAGCAGGCTCTTCGCCTTGGACAGTCCCATGCTCGTCCCGAGGCCGCCATTCAACTTGATGACGACGGTCTTCGACGCCGCGGCACGACCGGCCTCAGCGAAATGCTCGAGCCCCGCGGCTTCCGGCAGAGAGGCCACCGGCTCGATCGACGCTTCCGGAATCGTTGTCTCGCCTCCACTGGAAACGAAACGCAGCGCCGCAAGAAAGCTACGCGTCGCGATCTCCGGCAGACCTTCGCCGCGCATCCGATCCGCGAAGCGCGCCAGGCCTGCGTCGTCCAACCCCTGCTGACCCATCTCTGACAATTCCTTTCCCTGCTCGTCCTAGAGTCCTAGATCTTGCCTGCTCTTCGAAGTCCGCATGCGGCGAGGAACCGGCCGCTCCGCTCGCCCGGAGTTAGTACTCACTTCGAACCACTAAAGCCAGTGCTAGCCTTCGCCGGTCGGTCCGCCTGCACAAGAACTGAAGCGAAGGACCGATCGGCCGAGGCGATTCACGACGCCATCATGGGAGGTGGAAGCGAGACATGATTCATTTTGGCGGTTTGCGAACGACGGGGATGAGGAGCGGGATCCTTTTCGCCCTCCTCTCACTATCCGTCTTCATGCAAACAACCGCGGTCGCGGATCCCGCAGACCTTCCTGATAGCGAGCGATCTTCGGAAGCCACCGCCAAGCCATCCATTCGCCCCTATGCGATCACAGAAGAGCGCGAACCCTGCACAGAGATGGCGCCCCTGCGGCGGCCCTTCTTCGGCGACCTGCACGTCCATACCGCCCGTTCGCAAGATGCGTCGACCCAAGACACGCGTGTCACACCCGCAGAGGCGTACCGATTCGCCCAGGGCGCTCCACTCGGGATTCAACCCTTCGATGCCAACGACAATCCGCTTCGCACGGTTCAACTCGCAAGGCCCCTCGACTTCGCGGCCGTGACCGACCACGCCAACCAACTCGGCGAGGTTCATATCTGCAGGACGCCGGGACAACCCGGCCATGATTCCCTCGTTTGTCGGCTCTATCGAAACTTTCCCCGGGTCGCCTTCTTCGTGATGAACGCGCGTTACTCGGTCTTCCAATCTCGCTGGGGATTTTGCGGCGAGGACGATGTCCATTGCCTCGCAGCGGCCGGAATCGTCTGGAACGAACATCGCCTCGCCGCGGAAGAGGCCTACGACCGAAGCCGCCAATGCGAGTTTACGACCTTCGTCGCCTACGAATGGACCGCGGCCATCAACGGCGCCGGCCATCTCCATCGGAACGTCATCTTCCGCAACGAGCGGGTTCCCGAGTTACCGATCAGCGTCATGGAGACGACGGCCATGGCGATTCATCTCTGGCACCGCCTCGACGCCGAATGCCGGGATGGGCAGGACGGATGCGAGGCGCTCACGATTCCGCACAACTCGAATTGGAGCAAGGGATCGGCCTTCACTTCCGCCGTTCGCCTCCACGAGGAGATCGGACTCGAAGAGGCAGCCATACGGGCACGCTACGATCGCCTCGTCGAGGTGATGCAACACAAGGGCGAATCCGAATGCGCCCTGGTTCCAGGCGTCACCGACGAGGGTTGCGGTTTCGAGAAGGCGCCTAACACACATGATTTTAGACCGGGCGGACCCGAAGTCGTCGCCATCAACTTCGCGCGCGACGCACTCAAGCGAGGCCTCGCCCTCGAACAGGCGCTCGGAGACAACCCGCTCAAATTCGGCTTGATCGGCAGTACCGACACACATCTTGGGACCCCGGGCCTCGTCATGGAGCGCGGATTCACCGGGCATGGAGGCGCCGGCAAGCCGGGAACCGAAGCCCTCGAACCCGGCTTCCCGGATATTACGTCGCTCAACCCGGGCGGGCTTGCCGTGCTCTGGGCCGAGGAGAATGCGCGAGATTCGCTTTTCGAAGCGATGCGAAGAAAAGAGGCCTACGGAACGAGTGGGACGCGCCCCGTCCTGCGCTTTTTTGGCGGTTGGGAATACGAAAACGATGCCTGTGAGAGCGGGGATCCAGCTGAGATTGGCTATGCGTTAGGCGTACCGATGGGAGGTGACCTTGCGCTGCCGGCGGCAGACTCGTCCAGCCCGGGTACCGACGCAACTCCGAGCGCACCGACGTTTCTGGTGGCCGCCTCGCGCGATCCACACCCGAATGGCGGCGACCTTCAGCGCATCGAGATCGTCAAGGGTTGGCTCGAGAATGGCGAGCAGCGAGAGCGCGTCTTGACCGTTGCAGGCGGACCCAACGACGCAGACGTCGACCTCTCGACCTGCGATCGGCGTGGTGCCGGCCGAACAAATCTTTGCTCAGCCTGGCGCGATCCCGACTTCGATCCCTCTCAGCCGGCCTTCTACTACGCCCGGCTATTGGAGAACCCGAGCTGTCGTTGGACGCAATGGGCGTGTATTGACGCCGGCGTTCACTGCGACGATCCGAGTACGATCAGCGAGGGCTTCGAAGCCTGCTGCACGGACGAAATCCCGAAGACCATTCAGGAACGCGCCTGGTCTTCACCGATCTGGTACACGCCCCAGGCGAATCAAGATACGCCTCCTGGCGCCTGACGCGGCCCGCAGACATAACGGCCTCCGCCACAAGGATGTCCTCTGTGACAGGAGCCCGATAGTTGAGTTTGAACTCGGTCGTCGCCGCCCACTGTCCGGGTTTCTTATGCGGATAGCAGACGCAGCCCAGAACATGATCACAAAGGCCCGCCAAGACGCCCCCGTGCATATTTCCGAAGGGCGTCAGCAGGTAGGTCTGGGCGAACGGGCACCTCTGCCCGAAGTTTCCCCGGGCTGAATTCGGAGAATGAGCAACCCAGAAACCCTGGAAGGCCGCTGTCGTTCATCTCGGTCGCCAGGAAGCGATCCGCAATCGACGGGTCGAAACCCTCTTTGAGACTTTTCCTGACCATAACGTTTCTACTCGGTCGACCGGGACTAGCGGTCAAATCGAAGAGGCAATGATTTTGGGCCTCGCAGAATGAGCGAGTCGATCCATTCGATCTGATCCGTCGTTCGTCTGAGATTGGCGCAGCGCGAGAAAAGCGTTTCGAGCGCGACCTTCGCTTCTAGACGCGCAAGAGACGCGCCTAGACAAAAGTGCGTCCCGAAACCGAACCCGATATGCCCCTTCAATTCTCGTGTTATGTCGAACGTTCCGGCATCGGGAAGCCATTCTTCATCATGATTCGCCGAGCCGAGGAGAAGCATGACCAGCTTTCCCGCTGGAATCGTCACGCCTCTCAATTCGGTGTCGCAAGCCATCTGTCGAAAGATCGCTTGGACGGGCGAATCGTATCGAAGTGCCTCTTCGACAAGGTTCGGAACCAGCGAGGGATTCGCGCAGACCTTTTCGAGTTGTTCTGGATGAGCCGTGAGTGCGATGAGCGTATTGCCAATCAGGTTCGTCGTCGTCTCGTTTCCAGCGACGAGCAGAAGAACCGTAAAGGACAGGACTTCGCCTGCGGTCAGGGCACCTTCACCTTTCTCGGCGCGAACCAGAGTCGAGATCAGGTCTTCGCCCGGACTCTCTCGTCTCGCAGCGATCGCCTCTTCGAAGAAATCCAGGAATTCATCCCGGGCCTCACGATGCGCGGCCGCGTTGTCGTCCTGGGCGACGCCGGTCGAACTCGTGATAATGGCATCGGACCACCGCTTGAAGTCCCGAAGGCGTTCGCGAGGAACCCCTAATAGGTCCGCAATGACGGTCACTGGCACCGGAATCGAAAGGTCTCCGACCAAATCCATTTCGCCCTTCACGGCGACCGAATCGATCGCTTCTTCCGCGATCTTTCGGATGTGCGGTTCGAGCTCGGCGATTCTGCGCGGCGTAAATCCGCGATTCACGACGGCACGAAGCCGTTCGTGAATTTCCCCGTCTGACGAGATCAGACTATTCGCTTCGGTCAACGCCCCCATCCGACCGGGCTCGGCCGAAGAGCCCATCATCCCCGTTTGCCCAGTCATCAGGGCGCGCATACCGGATGACGAAAAAATCTCCGGATGTTTCAGTGCATGAAGAATGTCCTCGTGTCGGCTCAATGCGAAGACCCCAAAAGCCTCGAGTTCAAACACGGGCGACTCGGATCGTAGCCAGGCATAACCCGGATACGGATTCGCGCGGGCCTCAGGCGAGAGTGGGTTGAAGTCCATTCGAGTTCTCCAATCTTTATCCGGTGTGTGAGAGGGGTGGGTCCTGCTGTCGGCCGATAGAAAACTTTCAGCGTCCGGGGTCCGTGGGGCAAGGGTCAGGGCACGCTTCGGTCCTGATTCGATCGCGCCAGGAGCGGAGCGAAGAGCCTGCGGACCTGAGGTGCTGCGAGTGTCAAGGGTTGCTCGCTGGGATCCTCGATCCAACGAGTCGCGACGGTCGTGACGGTTCCGATCAGCGAAAGCGCGAAGGTCTCGGCGTCGATGTCGTCGAGGCCTCCCGCACGCTTGACCTCGTGGGTGCGCTCGATCAGCCAGATCGTAAAGTCCTGAAAGACCTGGAGTGACTTTTTCCCCATCGATTGCCGTACGCGCCAGGGAAGTCCGTGCGTAGTGTTGGCGTAGATGCGCATCAGGTGACGATGTTCATCGAAGCAGGCGAACAACTCATCGACCACACACAGCAACCGCTCGGCGGGATCGACAATGTCACGTACGTGGCTCTTGACGCGATCGCCGACCGTTTCCGCAGCGCGGGAAATGACCGCCTCGTAGAGTTCCTCCTTTCCCTTGAAGAGCGTATACACCGAATTGAGTGAAACTTCGGCGGAGTTGGCAATCTCGGCAACCTGGGTTCCCTGAAAACCCCGATCCGCAAAAGCCTGGCTCGCAGCAGCGAGAATATCGTCGCGCCGCAGCGCGGATTCACGTTCCCGACGCTCTTGTTTCAGGGATCGAGGGGCCTTTCTCGACGGCGCTCTCTTCGGCGAGGCCCTTTTCGGAGCGGACTTTGTCGGCAATGAACAGCTACCTCGCGAGTCGCTTGCGAGCGGCTCCAAAGACGATACGATAACCAAGATTATCCACTTCGCATCCTTGAATATCGAAGCAAAGACGGCAACGTCGAGGCGCAATGCGCGAATACCACACCGCGATCATGGACACCGGCCGTTGGGCTCAATTCAAGCCGCGCCCAGATGACATTTTCGTGTGTACGCCCGCCAAATGTGGCACGACCTGGACCCAGACGATTGTGGCCAACCTGCTCTGGCCCAAAGGGGACCTGCCCGGCCCGATCATGACCTGGTCGCCCTGGATCGAAGCCAAGTTCATGCCGGTCGAAATCATGCACCCGATGCTCGAGGCACAGACCCATCGCCGCGTCATGAAGACACACACCCCTGCGGATGGCATTCCGTTTTTCGAAGACGCGAAGTACATCGTCGTCGGACGCGACGGGCGCGATGCCTTCATGTCGCTTACGAATCACGTCGAGCGGATGAAGGGAATCGACGACTTGAACGCGAAGGCGCGGGAGGACGGTGTTCCCGAGTTACAACAATACGATGGCGACCCCCATACCTTCTTCGATCGCTGGTTAGACGACGAGGATCAGTTTTTCCACATCATCGCGACCTATTGGGAACGCCGCAGCCAATCCAATCTGCTCTTCGTGCACTACAACGATCTTAAGGCAGACCTCTCCGCCGAGATGCACCGAATCGCCGACTTCCTCGCGATCGACGTGCCGGCGTCACACTGGGACGGAGTCGTCGATCGCTGCACCTTCGAATCGATGCGGGAGAACGAAGACATGCTCGGCCCGCTCGACGTCATCTTCGAAGGCGGCACCAAGGGTTTCATCTTCAAGGGGACCAACGGCCGGTGGCGCGACGTCTTGACCAGCGCTGAGGTCGCCCGCTACCAGCAACGCGCGAGCGAACTCCTCCCTCGCGAGGCGACGCATTGGCTAGAACAAGGCCGCGCCACGCGCTGAAACCGGGCCCCACGACTCCGTGAATCGGCCCGCAGTCGCGGTCGCGGTTTGCCGGCCCGCGCTCAACACAGCATTGCTTGCCCGAAGCGCTCCTCCGCTGTCCGGGCCCCTCATATCAAAGACCAGTCAATCGGATTCAACGACCCACGCGGCCGTCGCGGAGGGAATCGGGGATTCCTTCCTTGAATATCCCTCAAACTCCCGATCTCACTAGGGATAATCCTCTACAGGCAACTCCGGATTTCACCGATAGGCAATAGAGAAGCAGGGCTTCCCCCTCGCATACGCACGGAACAGGAATCCCGCGAAATCCTCTGTCTCGCGACAAAGTTCGAAGTGAAATCTCTTCTCTACGTCGTTTCGGAATTCTTCGATGGGCTGCTCGCCCGCGATCCCGTATGGGTGGCGGCCATTTCCGCCGCTCTGCTCGCGAACGCCATGACGACGCTCGGCCCCCTCGACCATACCAGCCGAGCACTCGACGATCTGTTGATCCGCCGCGCTCCGGTCGCGCTTCCAGCTGCCCGGGTCCTCCTCGTCGAGTTGCCGCCCGCTGTCATCACTGCACTGTCCGCCGCGGAGCACCCCGACAATCGCTCTGCAGTACTCGATCTGACCGCTGCGATCGAACGCCTTCGCGGGCTCGGCGCGCGACAGATGGCCATCAACCTGATGCCCGAAAACGCATCAACCCTGATCGCCGACGCGCTGACACATGACGATGTCCTCTTCGGCCGACGCTTCTCGCCCAGCCCTGCCGGGGCGAAGAGTCGTCGCCTCGATGGCGTCCTCGAGTCGCTACCGGATGAGTACCGGCCGCTGTCGGATAGGACCGGCGTACTGACCAGCCCGGTCTTGGAGTTCGGCGTTGCGAGGAAAAGACGTCTCTTCAGCCAGGTCGGCAACGAAATCCTGCCAGCGCTCGAATCCCTCCTGGCATCCCGCTCAGGTGGAGAGGCGATGCCCTTTGACCGGGGCGCCATCCGGATCGACTTTCGCGGCGATGCTGATCGGCTTCCGATTCTCGACTTCGAACGCGTCCTATCCGGCGACGTGCTCGCAACCCTCGTCGAAGGTCGAGCGATCCTGATCGGTGCAGGATCAACGGCCTTCGAACCCGGCGTCGCGACACCACGCTCGCGAGACGGGGAATTGCTTTCCGTTCTCCAATACCGCGGATACGTGGTCGACACCTTGTTGCGCGGCACCCCACTCTCGCGATCGTGGCCGATCTCGACCGCTTTGATTGGCTGTGCTTCCTTGTTAGGCGCAGCGATCGGACGTGCATTTTCCCCACGAGCAGCCGTCGTCGCTTCAATCGGGGCGGGCTTCACGTACACCGTCGCGGCATGGCTGAGTCTCGGCCTCCTCGAATTCCATCTTCCCACCATCGAACTCATCACGGCACAACCCCTGGCCTGCGCCTTCGTCCTCGCTTCTCGCCATGTCGTCGAACGCGGCGAACTTCGCCGCGCGGCGCGGCGAAGCACCGCGCTCGTCCGCGCCTTGCCGGAGCTACCCCACCCTCCGCCCGAGTCGAGTACGCCATGGCATCGACTCGCCCGACTGCTGAAGACGAGTGTTGGCTTCGAGCGTCTCCTACTACTCGAAGTCACCGCAAGGGGCGAACGGGCTCGAGAGGTCTATTGCGAGGGCTTTGAGACCGATCCGGATCGACTGCACGATCTAGCCGAAACGCCCTATGCGGAAATGATCCAGACGAATCTCGCTCGGGAACTCACGGAAAAATGCTTCGCGGCGAGCTCTCCCCGATCTGCCCAATTCCTGCTTCCACTCACGGACGGTGGCCGATGGCTCGGTTTCGGAATCGTCGAGCCGATCGGATACGGACCCGAATGTGAAACTGAAATGCTTCGCGCCCTTCGTGAAATCGCGCCCCTTTCGGGACGGCTCCTGGCACAGTGGCAAAGAACGCCTGACGGAGACGGGCTTCGATCGAATCGCGCAGACCTCGGGCCCAACCGGAACGCAGGAGAGGGAGAGGCGAGACGACTCGAAGCCAACGCCCTGTCCCTCTATCGACGAATCGAAACCCTTCACAAGATCCTCGAAGACGGAAGTGTCGCCATCTCCGTCTTCGACCAGTCCGGATTCGTGCTGCAATCGAATCGGCGCATGAACACGATCGCGACTGAGTATGACATCGCCCTGGCGGACATCGATCCGTCCGAGTTCATCACACGACTCACTGGGTTCAAGCGCGAGCGGACGCAGACGATGGTCCGGCTCGTGCTCATGGAGGGCCGCAAGCACGTCATTGCGATTCGACCGGTAGGCGATCGCCAAACGAGAACCCTTCACCTCTTGCCGCTCAAGCGCCCGGTCGCCGAGGGCCCGGACCCTTCGCACCCCTTCCCGGTCCAGGGCATCCTGATCGAGATCATCGATGACGAAGTGGCTCATCAATACCATCGCCATCTCGCTCGCGTAGGACCCATCGCCGAGCGCGCGAGTCTGGAGATCGACCGACTTGCCGCTTCGATCGACAAGCTCGCAGGTGAAATCGACTTCGATTCCTCAGCACTCGGCGGACTCGCGCAGTCCGCGGCCGAGGCCGTCGCGGCGCTTCGAAAAGATCTGGCCAACCCGCCCCAAGCCGGCATGACCGACCCCGCCTTGATCGAAGCCAGCGGCCCTCTCGAGCGCACCATCAAGCAACATTCAACGGAGTGTGCACGGCGTGGTATCGCGATCGTTTTCGACAAACCCGACCGGCCGGTCTTCGTCGAAACTCCGGAGGCTTCATTTCAGGATCTACTCGAGGCGAGCGTCTCGTTGCTCGTTCGCGATGCCATGGACTCGTCGACGCTGATCCTGCAAATCGTCGAAGGGCAAGATCAGATCGAGTTCGAGTTGCGCAATCAAGGCTATGGAATGCCCTCGAATATCCTGCGCAAGGGATTGTCCGAGATCGACGACGGGTCTCTGGCCGACCTCACGCGAATTCGCCGGGCGCTACCGGATGTCGAAGCCGTCGGTGCCGACTTCACGATCAGCAGCGTGGTCGGTGACGGAATCTGCATCGGCCTCATCCTGCCGAGGGCGCTGTGAACCCCGAACTCTGGCCGCTGCCGATCTTTCCGGAAGGCGCGCTCGCGAGCTCGGTCATCACCTGTGTCTGGGTGGGCATCGCTGTCACGGCCTTCTTCAATCTACGCTTCGGTTGGACACTCTCGGGTGTCGTCGTACCCGGGTACCTGGTTCCACTGCTGATCTCCAAACCCTGGGCTGCGGTCGCCATCTACATCGAGGCCGTCGTGGCGTACGCACTCGTTCGACTGCTCTCCGATCGGCTCTCGCGAGCCGGCCTCTGGTCGAGCTTCTTCGGGCGCGATCGATTCTTCGCCTTGATCCTGGCAAGCGTCGCCGCGCGCATGGCCTTCGATCTATGGCTGATCCCCGAGCTCGGCCACTACCTGGCGAACAATTGGGGACTGACAATCGATTACCGAAACGAGATGCATAGTTTCGGGCTCGTCGTTGTCGCACTCACGGCCAACCAGCTCTGGAAGCCTGGCTATTTGCGCGGCTCGTTATGTCTGGCCGTGACGGTTGGCTGTACTTTCCTGATCGTCCGCTTCGGCCTGATGGAGGCCACGAATTTCTCCATCAGCAACCTGAAATACGTCTACGACGACGTGGCGGGCTCGATCCAGGCCGCGCCCAAAGCCTATATCGTGTTGATCTCGACCTCCTTCGTCGCTTCGAGAATGAACCTCCGCTATGGCTGGGATTTCAACGGCATCCTCGTTCCCTCCCTGCTCGCGCTCCAGTGGTATCAGCCGAGCGTGATCCTGACTTCGCTGGTCGAGGCCTTGCTGATCCTCTCCGTTTCGAGCCTCCTGCTTCGCACGAAACTCTTCGCGAACCTCAACATCGAAGGCGCGAGGAAGCTGGTCTTCTTCTTCAACGTCGGCTTTGCCTGGAAGATCATCCTGGCGCACGGTCTTTCGACCTGGGCGCCGGACTTCGACGCGACGGATGCCTTCGGGTACGGCTACCTCCTATCGACGTTGATGGCGCTCAAGATGCACGAGCGCGAAATCGCGATCCAATTCACCCGGGTCACGGTTCAGGCCTCTCTCGTCTCGATCGCTCTCGCGACCGCATTTGGGCTGGCCCTCACCGAACTTCCCCGTCTGCGTGTCGACCCCTTCACAGAGGCGCGACATCACAACGCGGAGGTCGTCGAGTCTTCGACGAAATCAATCTACGATTGGCTCACCCGGGATCGCGTCCGCCTCTATCGCCCGACCACAGGCCACCCGATCCCGGCCCCGATGCCGGGCGAGACCCTCGCCTTTCGCCGTGGTATCGAGGGCCTTCTCGAGGGTTCAAAGGACGCTCTTCGACGAGCCGCCGGCGACTTTTCGAACGCAAACTATCAAGTCCTTCGTACGTCCGAGGGGATCTTCTATCTACGAGAGTCGGACCCTGTTCGAGGCTGGGGTGCCTATGCGATCGACCCCTCTGCCAAGACGGACCTCGTAATCGAGTCCCCACTTCCCGTGGATGAACCCGCGTCCTATCTGGCATCCGCCGCACTCTTCGCCGGCCTGGATGCGCGCGCCCTGGCGATCGCCGGCTCGCGTAGAGACGTCAGTGGTAGCCCGGCCGCGGACGTCTTGCGTTCAGAGAATACGATCTTCCAGGCCTTTCATCTCGAACTCCACTCGAATAGCGTCATCCAGGTCCGATCCCCTCGACCGAAACCCAGACAAGACGAAGTCGACGCGATAGATCTCGCGCCGGCGCTCTATGTGACGGGCCGCGTGCCGAAGGCGCTTCGGCTCCGTGCGCTCAACGACCTCTTGAACGGCCTGACCATTCACTGGGAACGACTGAGTGGCGAAAATCGCCAACGGGAGGCCGGACGGGGCGGATTCGCCGAGCTCACCCTTTCACCGGCGGACGTCCCGAGCCTGAGCGTTCGTGCCCAGGCCGTGGGTGGGGAGTCGGCCGAGGTCGTTCGGGTCGAACTCGTCACCGCTGACTTCGAACTCTGGCTCCTGGCGAACAAAGGGAAGATCGCGCAGCGCGGGAGTGAGCGATACCAATCCCTGCGCATCGAAGATCTGCTCTATCTCGAAAAGGAGATCCTCACTCCGCTCTTCGCGTGGACCGTCGATCCCGCGACGGAACGTGAGGCCGAGGCCTCGGTCGACTCCATGACGGGGCACGCCTTGAATCCGATCGCCGCAGCGGCGACGGCGATCGGATATCGACTACTACTGCTCGATGACCCAACGACCCTCGAACGTTATGCGATTCTCGTCGAGCGTGACGGCCCTGAGGATCGCCGCGCCTGGGGAACACATGTCTTTCGGGTTGGACCGGCCGCGCCATATGTCCTCCAGGTCCCACGCCCCCTACTCGAAACGAATACCTTCGAATCGTCTATCGAGCTCTTCGGCCGGCTCAAGGGCCGCGGGCTATTCGTCGCCGGTGCCCATGCCTGGTCGAACGCGGATGGCTCCGCCAATCTATGGTCTCCGGCCAACGCCAAGAACCTGATCAACCTCGCCAGCCAGGTTGTCCTTCGAGAATCTCGACATCAGCCCATGTTGGTTGCACAGGTCTCCGCTTTTGGTCGACGCGGCGACGAGACGCTGCCGAGCGCCGATGTACTCGTCGCAGTCGCGGGAATGGGTGTCGGCCGCGTGCCCGAAGCTTTCCCGCTTCGACGACTCCTCGATAGCCTCGAGGCCGACGGCATGACGGTCCAGTTGGTCGAGGGCAAACGAGAGACCGCGGGCTACGAGGTCGGCATCCGAGCCCCCCTGCTCTATTCGAACATCTGGCCCGATCAACATTTCGCGATTCTCTGGCTCTCGCCTCGAATCCGACAGGGCCGTACACGCCCCGCGCATTTCGAGCTCGGCTCGGCCCATCGAGTCGCCGCTCGATCACAGGACCTTTCGCGATGAGGGTGATCGGGTACTCGCTCCTTCTCCTTTTGCTGACCGTGCTCGTCTGCACGGCCGCCCACAGTGGAATCCAGTGGCTGGAGACAACGAGCTTTCTGACCGACCCGAATGGAATCCGTGCCTCCCGTTCGACCGCCTATCGGGTTTCCTCGTCAGATTGGTTGGAGTTTGGCCTCCCCGAGCACGGCCGGGTTCGGATCCTGAGCAACTCCGCATTCAAGAAACTCCGTCGCGACACCGCGCGCTATGCCATCGACTACGAGTTGCTGGACTCGTCTGGCCAGATCGTACTCAAAGGCCGCTATCACCATCGCGCGCGGATGACGCTTCTAGTCAATTCGAACGCCCAGGGCGACCGAGGACCGATCTCTAAAACGGCCTATGCAGAAAGTCGAAATCCGGGCAGCGATGCTGAAGATTTCTGGATCGAAGCACCTGCGTTCAGCCTTCCGGGAAGGCTCAGGCTCCGCATCGCAGAGCAGAGCCCAGCGATCGTAGAGATCGCTGCACGCGCCTATCAGCGCGTCCAGCTGTCCCCGAGAAAAGCAAACTCCGCCTGGCAACGGCTCGGTCGACGCAAGCGCGAAAAGCTGACGCGTGGCTTTGCGTTATCGAGTGAGTGGCTCGAGTCCTTCGAGACGACCGCGCTCGCGAGTTTCAGCTGGCGGCCACTCGGACCACGGGGCGTCGAGTTGAAGGACTACGAAGAACGTGCCCTGACGATCGTGACCGACCCGCGGTTTGAGCGAAAGGAAGCAGTGTCCGGCTCTTCCGCAACCGGCAGTCTGCGCGAACAAGAGGCAAGTCAATGAGATCCCGGCTTTTTCGGATGGTCCTCATCTCAACGCTATGTGTGATGACACCTTTAATCCTTCGCGCGGAGGATGCCTCCGACCTGATGGAGCGGTGGCGATCGACTCGCGTCTCGAATCCCGTAGACCTGGCAGACGGCGAGGTCGCGCGGGCCGAGTTGCTCTTCGCCCGAAGCCTCGATCGATCGATGGCGAGCACGACGATCGGGGCCTGGGAAGAACTTGGATTCGTCGTCGAAGCACTTCGTTTGGATGGCGATGCCTGTCACCTGTTGGTCGAGAATCCCGAATCGCTTCGCGGTCGTGGCATGTTCCTGCTCTGCCCCAGCCGGTCCCGATCCTCGACACTCCTGGTCCCCCATGGATTCCACGACCGCTTCACGGCCGAAATCGGAATGTTCTTTGCCGTCGAAGGACGGTTCAGGGCCATCGCTTGGAATACCACACCGCGAGATGTCCTGGCCGAGGAGGAAGGCCAGAATCACGACGTCGCGCACGCGGAAGAAAGCTATTTCACGGGGCTGGCCCGCGCCGCTTCGGTCCTCGGACTCCGAGGCCCGATCGTTCAACTACACGGGTTCGCCCCCTACCTTCGTTCGACCGAGGCGGGACGAAACGCTCGCGCAATTCTCAGTTCGGGTTCCTCCATTCCTCATGAATCGACGCTCCGCGCTTCCGAATGTCTCAAGAGAGAACTCGGTGAGCGTCTGCTCGTCTATCCAACCGAGGTCAACGAACTCGGCGGCACATTGAATCGGGTGGCCGCCGTATTGCGGGACTGGGGTAGAAGGGACTTTCTTCATCTCGAAATCTCCTTCGCCCTTCGCAAGCGTCTCCTCGAAGACGCCTCAGCGAGACGCTCGCTAATCGGATGTATCGAAGGGGCTTCGCAATGAGACGCCTGGCCCTGGGTATGATCGGCTTCGGCGTTTTCCTCACCGCCACGACATCCCTCTACGCCGAAATCGACGCGCGTCGCATCAACCTCTCGTCGGAGTTCGCCGATCCGGTCGCATGGCGAAACGTGGAGGGGCTACCGTTTTGGGTGGCCGGACAACGGCCTCGCTACGCCTTCGAAGACCGTAGTCATCACGTCGAGCTGGCACCTGGCGATGAAATTCAACTGATCGTACCGACCGGCGAAGGCGTACTCGTCCAAGGAGAATCCGGCGAGATCGCGCAGCTCGAATGGTCCACTTCGAACGGTTCGGGGCTCTGGGCGCAAGCCGTTGCGGTTGAGACCGAGGAGAACGATCAGCTCATGCTTCCCTTTTCGGTGCGCAGCACGCGCCTGATTTCGATCCGTCTCACGCAAGACGCGACGCAACCGATCGACATCAAGGTCTTTGTCTCCCGTCGCGACCGAGGCACGACGCTTCGCTTCGAGCGAAAGTCCATCCCGCTCCGCGCGAATCGACGCACGTTGTTTCTTGGGCTGCAGCACCAGGCGGGGCCCCTCTACGAGCTGAGTCCGGGCGACGAATTGAGTGTCGAGGTCGACGGCGGGCATCGCTATCTGCTCGAACATCGGGTCTTCTATCCCCGCGATATCTCGGATCGGCGCTTCAACTATCGCGTCGAGCTTCGCGCTGGCGATCGCTCGAGTGAGAGTGAATTCGTGGCATCCCCCGAAGTGCGCGATTGGGCGACCGTCGGCGGACGACCACGCGTCGTCGGACGCCTCATGCGAAGCTACATCGATGTGCCCGCCGGACATAGCGCACTCGCTATCCGGACAGATGCACCACTTCTTGCCAGACTGCTAGGCCCCTTCGACGAACATCGTGCCAACTGGGCCAGTCATTCCGAATCCACCGCCGAAGGATCGGCGTGGCTAGCCGATTGGTCGACGATCGAATCGGATGCCGTCTCAGATCCTCGTTCAAACGCTCACCAGCGCGGACTGCTGCGGATCGCGAGAGACAACCGTCGAGAGGACGCCGGATTGCTCGCAGCAGAAAGGGCGATCGCCGAGGCTCGCGCCATGCCGAATATTCCGCCCCTGCGCAGGTTCGCCCAAACGCTTTCCATCTCACAGATCGGCTACCGCGGCCTACTCCCCCATCGAGACAAGAAGGTGAGTTCCCTGGAGTCTCGCTCCTACATCTATGTCACCGCTGCAATTCGTTCACCCGTCGACGACCGGGATCGCTACGTATTAGGCGACCAACACGCGACGTCTCTACGAAGGCAGACACTCTCCGGCCGCTTTGCCCCTCTACCCGCGGCCGGCGAGGAACTCGTCTACAGCCTGCCTGAGAGAGCGGCTTCGAGCAGACTTCGTCTCGCCCTGCAACCTCGGGGGCCGGCCGGAGATACTTGCCGACTGAGTATCGATCTCGACGGGAACCACGGGGTAGAACTCCGCGTCGGGTCGATGCCGGCTCTGAACCTGCTCGACGTGGGTGCCGCAGCGGTGGCCACCTCCCTGCAAACGGAGGGCGGCGATATTCCCGGCAATGTCGCCGGCCTTGGCTGGAGTTCCGAGACATCGAGCACCGAGTTCGATTTACCGAAGTCCACGCAGATCGTCCGGGTCCGGGCCACGGAATGCGAGGGACGACGAATCGCGTTGGCCTACGGAATTGGCCGACAGGATTCGATGAACGAGGCCGAGTATCGCGCAGCGGTGAATGCGATCGGCGGACCAGAGGCCGGAACGCGCCTTTTCTTTACGGCCCTCGACAAGCTCGACGAAGTTCTGAATGGCGAAACGCCCCTGGCGTCAGCCATAGGCAAGGCGGCTGGCGAAACAGCCTGGCAACGGGCGGCGTCGGCTCGACTCTTGAACCATTGGATTCCCTCCCTCAACCGACTCCGAGCCTGGAGCATCGCCTACCGCCATCAAAGCGAGGCGATCGGGCCGAGGACCGCCGATCATTCCACTGTCAACGAAGCCCGGGGATCGAGTGATCTGCGCGTCACGGCGACCGAGCTCGAAGCGGACAGGAATTGGCTGGCGGCCTACGAAACCTGGATGAAGATCGCGCGTGCTGGAACGCTTGAAGCGGCGAGCCGAGCTCGACTACGAGCCGCCCACGCCTTGCTCGAATCTGGCGATGCGAGCCTCGCCGCAGCGATCCTGAAATCAGAAACCAGTCACGCCCCTGACCGAAGCCTTCGCACGCAGGCCTTCGAACAGCTCGCCGCAATCTATCATCGCCAGGGAAACGATGTTGAGCTGGTCGGGTTGTTGGCTTCACGGGCCATATCGACCGTCGATGGCACCCGCGGCGAAGCGCTGGCCCGACTAGCCGATCTGGCGTTGGAAGAAGGCAAGCGAACGCTTGCCCTGCGACTCGATCTGATCCTTCCTGAAGCGAATTTCGACAGCGAGCGCCGAATCGAAGCGGCCTATCTGAATGGATGGTGGACGACATTCGAAGAGTCGCTCTCGGCAAACGAGCAGACGGTTGCCAATCGTTGGCGCGGCTACCGAGCCCAACAAGCGGGGGATTTTTCCGCGGCGCGGCGGCATTGGCGAGACGCGGACGGCGTCGGACGGTCTGCGCTCGATGCGTTGGAGCGAGCCTTCGAGATTCGAGAAGAACTCGTTGACGGCAGCACCCGGGAGCGCCACCACGCCCTGCAACGTTGGGCTGGCTGGCGTCGCCGGCTGCCCGGACGACGGGTCTGGAAGTCCGCGGAGCACCTGGTCGTCACCGAAGATGGTGGAGAGCGGCTGCGATCACGGTCCATTGGCGCATTTTCGCGCTGGGCTCGCTCGACACCTGGTCGACCCGTCCGAATCCGTGTCGTCGGTCCGACCACGCTTCGGATCGATACGCGCCCGCTACTAGGCGAGGCCGACCCGCGTAATGAACCCGGCTGGCTCACCTTCCGGACCAAACGCCGACATTGGCGATCACCCCTCGATCGTGCATCGATCTCGACGGGACTCGAGCGTTTGCAGGACGGACTTGAACGGGTCGGAACGCGATCTCGCAGCCAGCTCGTCATCGATCCCGGAGTTCATGAAATCGAAATCTTCGACCCACGAGGCCCGACACTCGTCCGACTCTTCGAAGAAAAGGCGCAGCTCGACTTTGCCATTCTGCCAGACCTCGGCCCGGGCGCCCTCGATTGGCTCTCTGGCAACTCGCCACCGGCCGCAACATCCGCCATCGACTGCAGCACCTTCGCCGGACATAACATATGCTCTCGCCCCCTTCTGGCTCTTCCGAAGGCAGCGGGCGAAAGCACCGCGCTCGTTGACGTGACAAAACGCTTTGACCCTGCACTCTTCGAAGAAGCCATCGGCGAAGACTTCGACGCGGCCTGGCCTTTCCTGATACCGGCCGCAGAACTTCCTCCCGCCGACGCAGCCGTCAGCGACGTGTTTCGGCCCGCAACCGGACCGGAAGAGATCGTTCGCGACACCTGGCTGATCGCCGAAAGAAACCGTCAACCGAACGGACGAATGGCGCGCATCGGCGCGTTGGCCGATCTCTCTCTCGACGATCCGATGATCCAGCGTCTCTACAAGCGAACGATGTCTAGTTTTCACTGGAAGCGAATCAAGAGGGTTGTGGAAAGCGCGGGCGTTCGTCGCGTCCCCCAGACTTTGGGCGCGCCTCTTACACCCGGCTCCCGAAGAGCCTGGCCCCTGCTGAGCGCCGCCTGTCGTCAAAGCGATCGATTGCGTGAGTCGAGAGAACTCGTCGTGAACGTCGAGCTTGGCCGCCACCGCGCGCTGACGGTCGAGATCGAACTTTGTCACGCGACTTCCCGGACACCCAGGCCTGGGAGCGCCTTGATCGAAGTGGACGGCGAGCTGCGTGACGAGTTCCTGCTCGATGCGACGCTGCGGATGGCAAAGCTCGACCTGGAGCTGGAGCCCGGGTCGCATTCGATCCGAGTCCTCGCGGGCATGGTACCCCGGGGCCAGACACTCGGCGTCCGCGTCCTCCAGAACGGGCAGCCGATCAACGCGAACCGCAAGCGCGCCTACCATCTGGCCCGGCCGGATTCGCCCGTCGTCATGCAGATCGAGGGCCCAACGCGCCTGCGCATCGATCGGCTCCATGCGGGCGTGACACGTACCGCCTATCGCTCGATCCCAGCCGGCGGTTCGCGCATCGAGCTTGGGACCGAAGGTCGTTCCCAAATGCTCTATCGGGTGACGCGTGCTGTCCGAAACGACACCACGCCTGCGCCCCACGAAGCAACGCCGCCCCGCCCGGGCCCCGACTTCCCAGCTCATCTGGTCGCCTCCCTCGACGAGCCACCTCCTCCCCCGGAACCGTTGGCCACCAAGGACGTCCGCGCCGGCCACGAGGACGGAACCTGGACGGCCACCGCACGATATATCTCCCGAAGTACCGACAATGATGATCCGAGGTCGCGCGTCAGCGAGGCCATGGGTGAGCTACGTGGGACACACCGCTTCCTCAATCGGTCCTGGGGATTCTATTCCCAGACAGATCTATTAGCGCGACCTAGAAAGGATGGAGGACCCACATTCGGGGGAAGGACCAAATGGGTCTGGCCGAGCTTCGGTGTCTGGCGCGGCCTCGAACGACGAGCCAGTCTGACAACGTTCTTGCAACCTCCGACGGACGGTCCGAACCGACTCGAAGCGCTATTAGGCGGTCAGGTCGAGGCTGCACTTCCCCACTCGATCACAGCCAAGCTTCGGCACCGACCTTCGGTCGCCCTCTTCGCTCGCTGGCTGAGTCTCGACGATCGCAATGGATATCCGAGGGAAAATCTGGATCGAGATGTCTTCACCCCCTACAAGGCCGACCATCTCTACGGGTTGCGCCTGAAAGATTCCCTGTCGCTTCGTCCAATGCGAGATGTCTTGACGAGGTTCGACATCGGAATCCAATCCAACGAGGACTTCAACGTCTTCTCTCCCGATCGACTCTCCCTCGGGCTTTCGGGAGCCACCCTCTACGAAGGCCTGGGAATCAGTGCCGGTTACGCCTGGCGCCACTACTTCGAAGACGACGATCGAAGTCAAGACATCGATCGCCATGACCTCTTCTTGAATCTCCAACTCGAACGATGGATGCCGCTGGCCCGTCGATGGCAATTTGGCGTGCGAACCCGCTACGAGATCACGAGAGGGACGACTGACCTGATGCTCACGCTCTCGTTGCATTTTGGTCGCGAACGCGGTTTCAGGGACTTCGCTCCGAATTCGATCCGATTTCGAAGCGAACGAGATCTATCGCGACGTCGACAAACGAATTCGAGCCGGAGACACAAAAATTGACTCGGCCCGGTCTCGGACAGTTCCTGTCGCAAGGATTGCGACCCCTCGCACTCCGCGTCGAAGCCACTCGGCTCCTTGAGCTCGAGGAGCAGCTCGTCGCGCGCGGTGTCGACGCAGCGAAGCCGGACGCCAGCCGGGTCGTGGAGTTGCTCGTTACCACCACGGAGAGCGCGACCCAAGAACTGGCCTTGCTACGCCAGAGTTATGTCGACTTCGCGTCGAGCTATCAGAGCTCCGAGGGCGGAGCTGAATGCGATGAAATCATCCTGGAATTTGCGAAATGCCTGGGGTCCGAGGGTGTCGCGTTGCGCGAAGACCGGAAGGCGCTGCGGCGCTATTTCGACTACGACGCGGTGGTCGAGCGATTCAGTCGCCGCGAACAAATCGCGGAGCAGCGGATCGGCTTCCTGATCGAACGGGTCGGATCGATCGCCTCGGCAGTCATGCGAGGCGCGTTGCCGGTCGAGTCGTTGCCTCTCTTTCAGCGCTTTGAGATCGAATCCCTGGCTACGCCGCTGCTTGCGCATGTGGGTGACGAGCGCGTGCGAGTCGAGGCCTTCCGCTGTTTGTCCCGCTGCCTGACCACCCTTCCCGCCGGCCAGGAAATCGGGGCGGTCGCGGCGCAGCTCGTCCAGTTCGTCAATCGGGCTGCGTTGGATCCCGGCCAGAACATTTGGATCCAATCGGAAGCCCTCGCCCTCGTGCTCCATACATCGCCGTCGATCTTTGCCCGTACCGTCCGCAAGAGACTCTCAGATCCGCGCGAGGGCGATGATCTCTTCGTGCGCCGCAGAGCCGTTCGCATGATTGCCTCACGACTTCGCGATCAGCCCGAGCTGAACGAATGCATCGAATTGATCGTCGCCGACCCGAGCCCCTACGTGCGACAGGAGCTCCCGGGATGCCTGGCCAGAAGCCTTCCTGAAAAATCCCTCGACGTGATCGGCTCGTTGGTACGCAACGATCCGGCCGGCCCGGTACGCGCTTCCGCTCTCCTGGCCCTGCCGCTCCTGGCCGAGGCGGGTGAGGAGATCATGTCCCTTCGTATCCTGCTCGAGGAAGTCTTCTCCTACGAACGGGACGACTATGTCATTCGAGTCGGCCTGCGCGTGGCGGACGAACTCCAGAAGACCGTGCTTCTCGCCGGGGATCTCGAGCTTGCCGCGGGCTGGTATCGCGCGCTCCGCCCTGCCCTCGAACGCCTCCACTGTCAGGCGAATTCCTTCGTCGTTCGGCGCGCGGCCGCGCGCACGCGCGAACGATTGTGGAGTCGTGCAGACGCGGACCGACGCGCCGTCCTCGAAGGCCTCGAAGCGATCCGAGACGCAACTCGGCCACATGATCGGACACGACGATCGTGCGAAAAGTTGAGGGCGGTCTCTCGAGAAACGCTCGGGCGCCTCATGGCCGTCGCGGCTGAACACGACTTCGGCCTCTTCGCGGAGACACGAAGCCGCCGATTCCGAATCACCCGCGGCCACCGCTTCGGCTTTCGCCTTTGGCGCCTATTGCACGAGTTGCGAAATCCCGCGACCGACAAACGACAGGCACATCGCCACATCATCGGTCGCGTCTTTCGCGGTGACCTGCACGCGCCGTCCGCGATCCTTGCCGAACTCTCCGAAACGACCGTTCCCGGCGAACCCCTCTACATCGAGGAAGAAGACGGTTGGCGACCCTACCTACCACTCGTCGATGAGGTCATTTCGAGCCTCGATGAAGGATTCAAGGCCCGCACCCTCGAGATCTATTCAGCAGAGGGTGTCACGGAGGTCATCTCGCCCGACGCACTCTTCGCGCGGCTGCGAGCCCGAATGCGACTGTGCCGGCGATTTCAACACTATGCGAGATTGCGAAATTGGCGTGTGGATCGCGGAGGACGGCCATCTTCCTACGTCGAAGCTTTGCGCGAACTGGGCATCGAGGTCCGCTATCGACCGCACGACGAGCAAGCGGGCAGTCCCGGTAGCGATCCGCACGCGGCCACCTCTTCGGACGAGTCAGTCCTGCGATTCTTCGAGGATGCGAAATGAACCTCGATTATCTCGACAGGGCCTACGGCTATTTCCATTCCGTCTACGGAAACACGATCTTCGAATTGGCCGTCTTCCTGGCCATCGCGTCCGCGGCCTTCCTCGGACGACATTTCCATTCGACACGAGCCATCGCTCGCGCTCGCGCGAAGATTCCCGTCATGATCGGCGGCTGGGGCACGCGCGGTAAATCTGGCACGGAGCGAATCAAGGCGGCGCTCTTCAACGCACTCGGATACTCCGTCTTCTCCAAGACCACGGGGACCGAAGCGATGTTCGTCGCCGGTCCGCGCTACGGCCCGTTGACTGAAATGTTCCTGTTCCGACCCTACGACAAAGCGACCATCTGGGAACAGGGCGACGTCATCCAGATCGCCGCCGGACTTCGGGCGGACATCTTTCTTTGGGAATGCATGGCGCTGACCCCGGACTACGTCCAGGTATTGCAACGCGACTGGATGAAGGACGATCTCGCAACGATCACCAATACCTACCCCGATCACGAAGACCTTCAGGGTCCCGCCGGAATCGACATTCCGGAAGTCATGACGCGCTTCGTCCCACAAGCCTCCGAACTCGTTACCACCGAAGAGAGCATGCTGCCGATTCTTCGCGAGGCCGCGAGGTCGGAGGGAACGACACTGACCGAAGTGGGTTGGCTCGAAGCCGGCCTGCCCACGGAAGACGTTCTCGCGCGCTTCCCCTACGAAGAACATCCCTCGAATATCGCGCTGGTCCTTGAAATCGCGCGGCGCTACGGCATTCGCGGCGACTTCGCGTTGAAGGAAATGGCGGACCGCGTGGTGCCTGATCTCGGCGTGCTCAAGGTCTACGACCCAGCGCCGATCTTCACGCGCAGACTGCAATTCGTGAGCGGCCAGGCTGCCAATGAGCGCTTTGGGTTCCTCGCCAGCTGGCGTCGTACTGGCTTCGACAGTCACGACCCCCGAGACGAGCCTGGCACATGGCTCGCCACCGTCGTCAATAATCGGGAAGACCGCGTCCCGAGGTCCAGGGTCTTTGCCGAAATTCTGGTTCGGGATGCGATGGCAGATCGACACTTCCTGATCGGGACGAACCTGAACGGATTTCTTGCCTATCTCGAAGAGTCGTGGGAAATCTATGCGCGAGAGGTCACGCTCTGGCCCGGCGACGGGACGGACCCCGATGCACGGCTCGAAGAAGTCGTTCGTCGCTTTCGCGTTCCCTTGAACCGAGGGGAGCGAATCGATCGGGCCGCCGCGATGCTGAAGGGCATCGCGATCGACGTCGAGCGCACGAAACTCGAAGAAGCCATCGACGACGAATCACAGCTCGCGACGCTGCTCGAATTGGTCGACTCGGAAATCTCCGAGGACGTCATCAATCATATCGCCCAGCAACGACAACAACTGATCGCGCTCGACGCACTGCGCGTTCGCTTGTCGGGCGGGGGCGGCATTCCGGATCCCGAACTCGATGAGCAGTTGAGACGCATGCTCCACGACTGGTTCATGTCCAAAATCGTCGTTCTCTGGGATTCTCATTCGACGGGCGACGAAACGATCGATCGTATTGCCCGGGCGCTGCCACCCGGCCTCACCACTCGGATCATGGGTTGCCAGAACATCAAGGGAACAGGGCTCGACTTCGCCTATCGATGGGTGGCCTGGGATCGTTGCGTAACGGCCTGCCATGATCTTGAAAGCGGCGATCCCAATCGAATGGAATCAGGCCTGCGATCCCTGGCTCAACTTCCGCGCTTCGGCTTGATCTGCCACGAGACACTGCGAGAGACCCTGGCGAGTATCCAATCAGACGACACCTCGACGCCGGCTCCGCTACGCAGTCGACTTCGCGAGATCGAAGATCGATTGGACGCAGAAACCTGCTCCCAGAAGCCCGAACGACACTCCGACGAGCGGCGAAGCCCCTGGGTCGCCGCCGTTCTGCGACTGCTCGAAGGCCTGCTTGATGCCGGGGACGCGATCAAACGCAGGAAAAAGGCGGATCGCATCTACCGGGATCTCGTCGCAGAGCGCGTGTCGTCTCGCGCGGCCGTCGCCATGCTGCAAGCGTTGACGAAGAGACAAAAGGGTGGCTGGCTCGAGCAATCACTCAGCCGGAAGAACTTGAAGGATGGCGTCTGACCAGACTGGACATGACATGACCCGCCCGATTGCAACCGCGATTCCCTGAGTCGCTTACAAGGGGCGATCCCGGCCGCGACCGGCCGCGTGACCCTCGCAATCGGGCTCCAAGCTTGCCTACAATGACCACGATAGGGGGATTTCAATGATTCGATCACTAGCAACGACAACCATGCTCGTCGTTTTCTCGATGGCTCTGTCCGGATGCACCTGGGTCGCTCTGACGCCGGATGCGGAGGACGTTCGAGTTAGCGCGAGCGACGCACTGAACGATTGTGTTCACGTCGGCACGACCAAGGCACGGACGAAGACACACGTCTGGCTCTTTGGTCGCAGCGACAAAAAGGTGGCCGAAGAACTCGCGACCCTGGCCCGTAACGACGCGCCGGAGCTCGGGGGAAACACGGTCGTCGCGGAAGGACCCGTCAGTGATGAAGGGGTACAGCGATTCGCAATCTACAATTGCCCAATCGCATCCCTGCCCTGATGCGCTGACTGGCTGGATAATGGCGCGCCGCTACCGCAGCCCTTCTTCGATCGCGCGGAAGAAAGCGATGGTTTCGACTTCGCGATAGGCAGATTCATCCAACGAAGTGGCGTAGTCGCTATTCGCCGACAACTTCACGATGACGACATTCTGGGTCGGATTCACATAGATGAATTGATTATAGACGCCGATCGCTGAGTACGCGGACTCGTCCCCTTCCATGATCCACCATTGGTAGCCATAACCCATGGGATAGTCGGATTGAGGGTTCTCGCCGGGCATCAAATGGGGCGCATCGGGGGTCGTCGAGGCCTTCACCCAGGCCTCGGGAACGATCTGCTGACCTTCCCAATAGCCATGATTCAAATAGAGTCGTCCGAGCTTCGCATAGTCGCGGAGCGTCGCGTTCAAGCCGCCGAAGGCCATCTCCATCCCAGTGTCGTCGGTCAGCCAATAGGCATCGTATTCCATACCGAGCGGCTGCCATAACTTGTCCTGCATATAGCTGGCAATCGTCTTCCCCGTCACGTTCGCGAGCAGCATGCCTAGCACCTGGGTATCCGTACTATTGTAGAGATTGAAGGTGCCCGGTTCGCGTTCTCGTTCGAGGGTCGCTGCGAAATCATTGAGCGATCCCCCCGTGGCGAAGACAAGCCCAAATCGACCAATATCCGAATCGGGATCGCTGTAGTCTTCGTTCCACCGTGCCCCGGAAGACATTTGCAGGATGTCCTTGATGCGAACGCCGTCGTAGGCCGATCCAGCGAGGGACGGCACATATTGCGTCACGCTCTCCTCGATCGACTCGATGAGTCCTTCTTCTATCGCGATACCCAGGAGCGCGGAAATGAAGCTTTTGGCAACCGACATCGAGAGCCAACGCGTTTCCTCGCTCGCCCCAAGGTAATATTGCTCGAAGCGGATTTCGTCATCCTTGATGATCAGCAGACCCACCGTATCGGTTTCGGCTAGCAGAGCCTTTGAATCACGCCTCTCCCCCTTGAACGCATAATCCAAGGGCAAGCTGATTTCGTCACCTCTCGCAAAGCTGAATTTCGCGCTGGGGCCATAGACCGCATTTGTCGGAAAGATTTCGTTCAAGCGTCCGAAGCGTTCGCTTTGTTCGCTGCCGGAAAAGAGTGAGCCCACGAAGGGAGCCCGCTCGGGAAAGGAGCCCTGTGCGCAACCGAAGGCGAGGACTAGCAATACGGTCGAGGACCAGAATTTCATCCGAATGATTTTCCATCTTGCTGTGAATTGTCTGGTTTTGGGCCGAACGCGTCGTTTAACGCCGCCAATACACGATCGGGTCGAGAACGCTCCGTATAATCCGTCGCTTGATCGATCCAACGAATGATGCCATCGCCATCCGCCAGAATCGTCGTGGGTGTCGGCAAGCCCGAGACGCCGGGCGGCGTGACCTTCGGAGCCGTGTTTTCGATTCCGTAGCGCCGCGTCACGGCCAGGTCCCGGTCGGACAGCATGATGGCCTGCGCGCCGTGTTTGCTCTTGCCCTTCGCGATTTGTCGTGGCGTATCCGTACAGAGTGTCACCATCTGAACATCATACGAGTCGAGGTCGGCCCGCAGTTCTTCCCATCGCCGTAACTCGGCGACACAATAGGGTCACCAATGGCCCCGAAAGAATTTCATCAGGATCGGGCGACCGTTCAAGCGTGCCAGATCAAAGCTCTTCCCCTCGTCATCCAGTGCGGTAAAGGTCGGCAGCCGGCCACCGACCGCGATGGCCGGCGATTGATTCGATTGAGACGCGAGCGCCTGAAGCCCGACCGCAATGGCGCCGAAGGCCACTGTCACGCCCGCCAGAATGCCCCCGAGCAGGCCCGGATCCTGGGTCAGCGCGGTGATGCCGATGACCAGCGCCGTCACGATCATCAGCGAAGGGAGTCGCCGCCCCTCCGCGACTTCGACACGGCGGATGAGTCGCATCCAGAGCCCGATCCCGGTTGAGATCAGTGCGAAGCCCACAATCGCGAGTCCGAGTCCAATCATGTTCGAAGCCTCCTTCATCCATCTTAGGCCTTCTCAAAGCGTCTATAAGCCTTCTTCATCTCGATCTGTCGCCGGACTTCGACATTCGTCATGATTTTGCCCTCACGGCGATTCGTACTCAACGCCCAATGCGGGATCCGGCAAAGAGAGGATTAGCACGACATCCTCTGACGTGGTGAGTGGTGGGCGGGTCGCGTATCAACGAGCCGAACTCAGAGGCTCCGCATTCGCTCCAGAGAAGAACAACGAGCCGTCCGCTATGAAGCGTCACTTCCGGCTGGTGGAATCCGGAGCGTGGCAATCAGCAGACCACCGAGGAGAATCAACCCGGTCTCAACGAGAAAACCCGTCTGATAGTTCCCTGTCGATCCGTAGAGTGATTGAAAGAGCACCATCACAGAAGCAATCACCGCGATGGCCACCACGCCGCCCAATCCTGAGGCACGCCCAAAATTGGCCCGGCCAAACATTCTCCCCATCGCCACGCCCTGAATCGGGGTAGCACCTCCAATGCCCAGCCCATAGATCGCTCCGGTCACCAGGAAGAGGGAATAGCCAGGTTCCAGATAGAACAGGATCCAAACTGATGCATTCACGATCGCGACGAAGCCCATCGCCGGTTTGATCGGCGCGACATCAGCCAATCGCCCGATCACGACCTTGCCTAACAAGGAAAAAGGCATCATGGCCATGAAGAACGTCGTCGCTTGTTTCGCGCTCAATCCGAGATCGGTTCCGTAGGGTACGACGATGGGCGTCAGGACGAGCGGAGAGGTCAGGATCAATCCAAATCCAACAGAGAGCGTCCAAAGTCTCGAGTCGCGTACGAGCTCCCCCATCTCGAGAATCGAGGGGTCGGGATCGGAGCCCGAGATCGAATCGGCCTCGACAGCAAAGGGCTCGCCATCCGGTCGCTGGCCAACACTTTCGGGCCGCGCGATCACGAAGCCAGCGAAGACGGGAAGGCCTATGAGAATCGTCCCGATGCCGAAGATCATCATGGCGCTGCGCCATCCGTAGAGTTCGATCAGAATTTCGGCCGTCGCAGGTCCAACGCCTGCGACGATGGTCAAGCCGGCCGCAGAGAGCCCGATCGCCAGCCCACGTTGTCTCACGAACCAATGCGAGACCAGTGCCATCGAGGGCATGATTCCAAAGAGCGCGGAGCCTAGACCCACCACGCCGCAAAACAAGAACGCGGCCTGCCAGAGTTCGGTTGCCCGTGACAGGAGAATCAGACCCGTCCCGGCGAGTACCGACCCGCCCGCCATCATCGAACGCGCCCAGCCCCGATCGAGCAGAATGCCCGCGAAGGGCCCGACGAATCCGATCACGACGAAGGCGAGCGCCATGCCCTGGCTGACCGTCGAACGCCCCACGCCAAACGTCTCACTGACCGGATCCACGAAATTGCCAAAGACCGCGAGCGTGATTCCACTGGCCAGGAAGTTCGACAGGAAGCCCACGCCGACCATTCGCCAGCCAAAGAAGGCCGGCTCCGTGTCAGGAGAGCGGGTGGTCATCGACTTCCCTGATTCCATCGACTCGGACCTCTCAACTGGCGAAACTTCTTGTCAGGACGAATACGCTTCGACTGCGGCCGTCAGCGCGGGAATGAAAGGCACGACGAAGTTTGGAATTTCACCAAGCTCCGGATCTGCCTCACGAAACGCTATGAATTTGAGATCCAGAATGATCGCATAACGAACGACAGCAAAAAGCTCGAACCAGGCCATCCCCTCGATCGAGCGACCCGTCAGCTCGTGCCATTTGCGATAGACGTCGTCGGGCTCCGGCAAGCCTGCTAGTCGCTCGAACCCGAGCCCCTCGCTATTGCATCGATCGATCCAGATCCACCAGGCCAGATCCGCCCGTGGATCGGAGATATTCGCCATCTCCCAATCGAGAATGGCAACAGGAGACAGGTCCCGAAAGATGACGTTGCCGACCCGCGAATCGCCCCAACAGAGTGCCGGACGACCGTCTTGCGGCACCGTCCTCTCGAGGAGTTCCCACGCCTCGACAATGAGCGGGTCCGCTCCCTTTCTTCGCTCCGGCTTGAACAACGAAGCGAAGGTTCGAAGCTCCTGTGCCAGGATCGCTTCGCCCGCGGCCGCGCGCGGCAGACGGCCGAGATCAACACGACCGGTGTCGCCTTCCACCACGTCCTCGAGATCGATGCAGTGAATCGCGGCGACGACTTCCAATCCCCGCTGCCACATCGTCGCCCGGTCCGAGGCTGACACGTCGTCCTTCAGCCAGCCCGTCGCATGGAAGGGTGGATTGTCCGAAGGAATCTGTCCCTCGCAAAATTCCATGACATAGAAGTCGCTGCCGACGATCGATGAATCCGACTCGTACCCGATCATTCGAGGCGCCGGCAGCCCATGATCGACCATCAGCGTCATCATCTGAAATTGCATCAAGAGATCGTGCTTCTCGAAGACCTGACTGGAGGGCGGGGCCATTCGAAAGACGAATTTCTCTGCGCCGATCTCGCGGGAGGTCGCGTCGAGTATCAGCGTGACGCTGCTCTCTCCGCTGGCCTTCGGAAAGGACAGGTCCGCTATGCGAAGATCTGTCCGATCGGGCAAGGCCCCTTGCAACCACTGCTCGACGGCCGTACGAATGATCTCGAGATCACCAATATCCTGCTCGCCCAATCCGATCTCCCCACGTACCCTTTTTGCGAGGCAGCCGATCCGTTCGTCGGCCTCTCTCGCCGATTCCGCAGCCGGAAGAAGCTGGAGGCAGTCGGAGAAGGGCAACGCCCCAACTGCGCCAACTCTAACTGAAAAGGGCGACACTCCGAATAGGAAGAGCGACGCCCTGAAAGGCTAGAACGGAATATCGTCGTCGTCCGACGGCGGCGGCGGATCGTCGCTCTTTCCACCCGCGGACCCGGAAGGACCCGCCGAGGACAAGGACGAAGACGAAGACGAGGCTTCGCCCGCTGACCCGCCGGCCGCACCCTCCACGCGATCGATCGACCAGACTTCGAGACTGTTGAAGAAACGGACCTCGCCCTTTGGGCTGGTCCACTCGCGACCACGAAGGCTGAATTCGACAGCGACTTCCTGGCCCGCGTCGAAGCCATCCAGCGCGTCACAGCGATCCCCGGTCAGCTGGAACATCACGTATTGCGGATAACGCGAGGCGCTGTCGAGCTCTAGAACGAACTCGCGCTTTCGGAATCGATCGGTGATCTGCGCCGCATCGAATGTGGCATGAATCTTCCCCTGGATCTGCATGTTCATCGTTCTGGCCCACCCTTTCGCCGCGCACGTTAGCGCGGCTCCGGGGCATTGGGCTATTCCGGCGGCCGGAATCCAGAAGAATGGGTCAGATCAATTCCGCCCTCTACGAAGAGCCAGGGCGATGAATCCCAGGCCCGTGAGCAAGGCGCTGCTGGGCTCGGGGATGACGCTCGCCGAGCGCGGCAGGAGCGGCGCGTTGCTTCCGAATTGAGTCAGGAAGGATTCCGACGAGCCGGCTGCGATGGTCGTGCTCCACTGAAATCCCGCCGTGAAATCACCGGGACCGAAAGCCAGTCCGGAGTTGTCGAAGTTGTCGACGTTGTTGTCCGTGAGGTCTCGGAGCAGGGTTCGCCACGGTGTCACCTGGTAGGCGGTCGCCCCATAGCCAATGATCGGTGCCGAATCCGCGCCGTCGCTAACGTTGATTTCGATGCCATTCGGATTGGTCGCCAGAATCGCAGAGTCCCCGTTGAAGGAACCCGCAAGATCGAGATCGGAGTAGTGGAAGATGTCGATCGTCAGACTCGCGCCACTGGTATTCGTGACCGAGAGGTTCTGAAATAGGTTCCCCATGTCGACGCCGGTATCGAGCACCTCGAAGGCGAGCGTTGCACCAAAGAGACCGGCGCCTCCCGGGTCAGTCCAGTCCAGCGAACCGATCGAGCCCGAATAGATCTCGCTGTTCGGTGCGCCGAACGCGGTCTCACGACCATCGCCCGAGACGCGGAAGAACCACCAGGATTCCCAGGTGAGGTCGCCGGCCGCGGCACCCACGAATTGCGTATCGACCGTATTGCCTCGCGTGGTATTGAAGTCATTGGTGTAACCGAAGGTGACATCGCCGTCGGTCACCGTTCCAATCGCCGAGGCGGAAATCGGGTAGAGGGCGAAGGCCGCAACCAGAGCCGCGGTGATGGCCAAGGTCGATGGACGCGCCGAGGGATAGATCCGTTCAGGCTTTCTTTCGATAGAAGTTTCCATACGCTGCTCCAGACACAAAGAGTCTGGGATTCGTTTCGTCTGGGCAGGTATTTTCCTGTAGAGCCAATCCGGAGAAACACCGAGCATGCCGACGCTTTGCGTCGCCAAGCACGGAAGTGCCGGTTCGTTGCCGGTCGCCGAGTCAGGTCATGCTAGTCGGATGCGTCACAGTCACTAAGAAGCCAGCCCGTCACGAGTCGGGCAAGGCCGATGCGCTGCCCTGAGTAGCCATGGTCGGCTTGCTCGAAGACGAAAGTTTCGAGGGACTTCACGTCGACGTCTCGGAGCGCTTCGATTAGCGGATCGTGATGGAGTGCCAGGGGCGTAATGACGTCTCTCTTCCCCGCAACCAGCAGCAACTTCTTCTGCGCCAGGTCTGTAGCGTGGCTTTGGGTATCGAAACGCTCTGCGTTGTCGATGATTTCCTCGACCAGGATGCGACCACCGCGTCCCTTGATCGGACCGGACCAGCCATCGAACATCTCAGCGAAACCGGCGGCCCGCTCTGGATCGTCGCCGAGGCCCCGCCCGAGTCCACCGAGGTTCGCACCCGAGAGAGATGCCACGCAGTCGATCTCAGGAAGTTCAGCTCCAGCGACCAAGGCGGCGAACCCACCCATGCTATGTCCAATGAGGGCGAGGCGGGTCGGGTCGACGCGATGCGCCTTGGCAAATTCAGGCTCGGCGATTGCTGCGACAACCGCGTGTACGTCCTCGATCACGTGCAGGAAGGAGAACTCACCGCCGCTGCCAAAGGCACCCCGGTAGTGGAAGAAGACGACATTCCAGCCGGCGCGACGAATGGCTTGGGCTAGATCGAGGTTGCGCTCGTTGCCCGGGAAGCCATGGAGCAGGACGACGGTCGGATGAGGACCGGCACCCTGCGCCTCGTAGACGATGGCATTCAAATTCGCGCCTTCGACGGTGAAGCTCAATTCGCTGATCACGGGAGGATCGACCAGGTCGAAGGGCACGGGATCCGCGCTGGCGGGATCGCTCTCCTGCCCGGCGAGCACTGGCGAAGACGAAGAGGTCGTCGACTCTGCCGTCGGGGATGGACCCGACGAGGTGGTGCAGGCGGAAAAAGACAGGAGCAGTGCCGAGGCAAAGAGCGAAAGCCGGAGTCGAGCGAGCGTCGTGTGAATCGTCATCAGGCGAGAATAGTCGGCTTTCGAGATCATGCCCCAAAGACCCGGGCGAGCCGCTGACCTAGAATGCCAAGTGAAGCGATCTGGGGTGCGCACGGTGCAGGACGGGACGCACAATCCATCAAGCAACGGAGACCAAAGCATGGCAGGACCTCTCGACGGCGTTCGAATCATCGACGTGAGCGAAGTGATCTCGGGGCCCTTGGCCGTGATGATCCTGGCTGAACAGGGCGCGGACGTGATCAAGGTCGAGCCCCCCAAATACGGTGAACAGAGTCGACAACTCTCGAACTATCGCGACGGAATGGCCGCACTCTACGCGAATTGCAATCACGGAAAGCGATCGATCGGCATCAACCTCAAATCCGCCGAGGGGCTCGAAGTCTTCTATGACCTCGTACGCACGGCCGACGTCCTCGTACAGAATTGGCGACCGGGCGCCGCGGAACGACTCCGCATCGGCGAACAAGATCTGCGCGCGATTCAACCCAACCTGATCTACGCCTCGATCACGGGTTTCGGCGATGATGGCCCCTATGCGAATCGTCGGGGCTACGATCCGATCTTCCAGGCGTTGACCGGCTTTGTGGGCGCGCAGCTGAATCCGCAGGTTCCGATACCCGATCTGGTGCGCAACGCCGTCGTCGACAAGGCGACGTCGCTCTCCCTGGCGCAGGCCGTGACGGCCGCACTCTTCGCCCGCGAGCGCGGTGCGCCCGGCCAACACGTCCGAATTTCGATGCTCGATGCCGGATTGATGTTTTTCTGGCCCGACGGGATGTTGCGACACACCCTGGTGGGAGACGATGTCGACAATTACGTCGTACCCGGCGAGCGCTATCAGCTCGCTCCGACCCAGGACGGACAGTTGGTGCTCTGGGCAGGGACCGCTCCACAGATTCGCGCGAGCTTGCGTGCGGTCGGCCATGGCGAACTCGCGGATAGCCCGACCCAGCGCGGGCCAATCATGATGGAAGAAGAGAACCAGCGCGCCCGGGCGGAAGCGCTATCCGAGGGGCTCGCACAACTCACGACCGCAGAGGCCTATCGTCGAATGGTCGAATCCGAAGTGCCCGCCGCACCCATCCTGAGTCATCAAGAGGTACTCGTCGATCCCCAGATCACGCACAACGGCTCAATACTCGAGGCGGTACATCCGGTCTACGGTCGCTACCGGCGCGTGCGCCAGGCCGCACGTTTCTCGAAGACGCAGCAGGAAACGACGCCCCCGGCCGCCCTCTACGGCGAGCACTCCGACGAGATCCTCGACGAACTCGGGTGCAGTCGTGAAGAAAGGAAACGGCTTCGAGATCTCGGCGCGTTGACTTGATCTCCGCGTGAGCGACAAGTCGGGCGTTCAGAATCAGGCCGAGTCGCGCGCTATCGCCTAGCAGGCTGCGGACCGGACTCGCCCTACTCGACCGCCGCTTCGCGGAGCTCTTTGAACGAAGCGTCCATGCATTCTGCATAGAACTCGGGATCCGGCATCTGCGCCCGACAGGCCGTAACGGCGACCGTGATCGCGCCGTTGTAGCTGAGCACGCAATGAAAGAGGCCTATACCTTCCATGGGCAACCCGAGTCCGAAATTTCCGACCATCTTGGCGCCCGTGAAGTAAAGGGGAATCTGGGGCCCTGGAATATTCGTCACGACGCAATTCGCGATTGGCTTCATGCGCGACATGAGCCCGGTACGCGCCACCAACCTTCCCGAAATACCAGCCAGCGCACCCGGCATGGTCTGCGTGACATCCGTCATGCTTCGCGCCCCGACCGCCTTCGACATCTCCTTCGAACTGATCGTCGTCCGATAGACCTTTTCGAGGCGCACGACTGGGTCCGCTTCGTCGGTATGCAGCCTGACGAACATACCCGCCACCTGATTGCCGGCCGTTCCCTTTTGACTCTCTGTGCGCGTCGAAATGGGCGCGAAGGCGTTGAGCGTGCCCAATGGAAGTTCACCATGATGATCGAGATATCGCCTCAGGCTACCGCCGACGACGGCGAGAATGACGTCGTTGACCGTCGCGCCTTCGACGCGTTTGCGAATCTGCTTGACGTCGGCGAGTGAGAAGGTCGTCGCTTCGAAAACACGATGAGGCGAGACGCGACCATTGAAGCGGGTCCTCGGAATCTCCGACACTGGCGCTGCGCCTGCAGCGTCTTCTCTTTGCTGAAGGAAAGCGCGAATCGCCGGCGGCGCGGCCTCGCCAAGAATCTGCGCGAAGCGAAAGGGCTGCCGAATATTGTTGACCGTACTGCGCAATGCGAGTTCGAGCAGCGTCGGCTCCGACTCCGCGACCCACGGAGTCTCGGGGCTGGCGGCCACGCCATCCGGTGTCAGATCGTGAATCGCTGAAACCATCTCGGTTCCCGAGACGCCGTCGATCGCGGCGTGATGGATCTTCGTCATGATCGCGAAGCTGCCGGCGGGCAGTTCTTCGACGCCGTCCAATCCTTCGATGACATACATTTCCCAGAGCGGTCGATTCAGATCGAGTGGACGCGCATGCAGGCGCGCAACCTGGATACAGAGCTGCCGCCAATCTCCCGGCTTCGGCAATGCGATATGCCGCACGTGGAATTCGAGATCGAAATCGGCGTCTTCGATCCAATAGGGGTGGTCGAAACCGAAGGGCACGCGGACCAGCTTCTGCCTGAAGCAGCGTGCGAGGTGGAGGCGCGATTCGACATTCGCAAGAATACCCTTGAAGGTGACCTGGCCGCCGGGCGCGGTCGATTGATCGTAGATTGCGACGCCACCGACATGGGTCGGCGCCGTGGCCGTCTCCAGATTCAGGAATGTGGCGTCGAGCCCGCTTAGTTGTTCCATGGGGATTCCTTTGCTCCGTCCCGAGGAGAATCCCACAACTACTGGTCTTCGGTCAAGCTTCCGGGATTTCACCTCGACCGACGCGGCTGACGACAAGCTCACTACCCTCTGATTGCAGGATCGTCGACGGCTCGGGCCACATCGGGCCGCCATCGAGCACGAGTTCGACCCGCCCCCGGAAAAGACGCTCGAGGTCCTCGGGATCCTCGAGCTCGGGCTCGTCATCCCCACTCGTGAGCGATCCGGTCACGAGTGGCTCACCCAACATCTCGACCAACATCCGACACAGAGGTGAGTCCGGCATGCGTAAGCCGATCTCCCCGTGTCGGTTCCGCATATCTCTCGGTACTTCTGCGCTGGCCTCGAGAATGATCGTATAGGAGCCGGGCAGGATCCGGCGCACAGTGCGAAAAACGCTCGTTCCCATGATCGCGAAATGACCGAAGTCACTTAGCTCATTGACCAACATCGAAAGCGGCTTCTTCGAGCGACTATCGAAGCCTTTGAGCGTGCGAATACCGGCGATTCCCTTGCGACTCGAGAGCGCGCAGCCGAAGGCGTAGCCGGTATCGGTCGGATAGAGAATGACGCGATCACGGTGGAGGGCTTCGAGGACCGGGGCGAGCTTTCGCGGTGCCGGTCGAGCTGGATCGATTCGAACGCGCACTTCTCCTTCAATTCATGGCGCGGGCGGGGCGCTCGTCATACGACGTGGAAAGCCGAGCTCCTCGAGCTTCGCCACGATGTCGGCGCCCGCGGTCGCCGGGCGCACACTCTTGTCGATCGCCCGCAGGATTCCCTTCGCATCGATATAGAAGGTCCAGCGTCTGGAATAGAGTCCGCCCAATCCGATCACACCGAATTGTTTCGCGACCTCCCCCTTCGCATCACTTACCACGGGAAGGCTCGCGCCCATCGATGCCGCGAACTTCGCGTTCTTCTCGGGCGTATCAAGGCTCACGTAGAGTACGTCGACATCGAATTCGGCGAGTTGCTGGGCGCTGTCACGCAGCGCCGCGAGTTCAGTCGTTCAACCCGGTGTAAAAGCTTTCGGAAACCAAGCGATCACCACGCCGCGTTCGCCGAGGGCGTCCGCGCGTCGATGGATCACGCCGCCCGCCCCCTGAAACTCGAAATCCGGGATCGGTGCGCCGATCTCGGGTGCAGCGGCTGCGGCCAATGGCGTACAGGCGAGAATTCCCGCCAGTAGGGATCGAATCTTCATGGGGAGACCTTCGCTCTCCCGACGCAGGGCGGCAAGCCTGCGTTCGTGCTAACGAAAGAGTCCCGGTCGGACCCGACCGAGCGACCCGATCGAGCATTCCCTCGGGCGTCATCATCCTACGACTTGTCTGTCATGGACACGTTCCCTTCCCTCATCCCCGCATACTCGGAGTCCCGTCATGGCTGCAAAACCCGGCTTCAACTGGTCCGACCCACTCGAATTCGAAGAGCAGCTCAGCAACGAAGAGCGGCTGATCCAGGACAGCACGCGGGAATATGCCCAGGACAAATTGATGTCACGCGTCCTGATGGCCAACCGACACGAGACCTTCGATCGCGAAATCTTGAACGAGATGGGAGCCATCGGTCTGCTCGGCTCGACGCTGCCGACGAAATACGGCTGTGCAGAAGTTTCCCACGTCGCCTACGGCCTGATCGCACGGGAAGTCGAGCGGGTCGACTCCGGCTATCGCTCGGTGATGAGCGTGCAGTCGTCGCTTGTCATGCATCCGATCTTTACCTACGGAACCGAGGCGCAAAGAGAACGGTGGCTGCCCGGCCTGGCGAGTGGCGAGTTGGTTGGTTGCTTCGGACTGACCGAGCCCGACCACGGCTCCGATCCCGGCAGTATGCGGACCCGGGCCGAAAAAACGGACGGCGGCTATCTCCTGACCGGTAGCAAGACCTGGATCACCAACAGCCCGATCGCAGACGTCGCCGTTGTCTGGGCGAAACTCGATGGCGATATTCGTGGCTTCATCCTCGAGAAGGGCATGAAGGGACTGAGCTTTCCCAAGATCGAGGGAAAGATGTCTTTGCGCGCTTCGACGACCGGCGAAATCGTCATGGATCAGGTCTTCGTCCCGGAAGAGAATTTCTTTCCCGAGATCCGCGGACTGGCCGGTCCCTTCGGTTGTCTCAACAAGGCGCGCTTCGGGATTGCCTGGGGATCGCTGGGCGCCGCCGAATTCTGCTGGCATGCGGCACGGCAATACACCCTCGATCGCGAGCAATTCGGCCGGCCCCTGGCCGCGAACCAGTTGATCCAGGTGAAATTGGTCGACATGCAAACCGAAATCACCTTGGGGTTGCACGCTTGCCTGCGTGCGGGTCGATTGATGGACGAAGGTCGCCTGGCGCCCGAGAACATCTCCCTGCTGAAGCGGAATAATTGTGGCAAGGCGTTGGCCATCGCGCGCGTCGCGCGGGACATGCACGGCGGCAATGGCATTTCCGACGAGTACCACGTGATTCGGCACTGCATGAACCTCGAGTCCGTGAACACCTATGAAGGGACCCACGATATCCATGCGCTGATTCTCGGTCGCGCGCAAACCGGCATCGCAGCATTCAGTTAGTTCCCCTTTCCGAGACGCAGGCCTTGCGCGGGGGCCCGGCGACACGACTTGGCGATGGCGCGACCAGCCGAAGAGAATCGGGCGATCGGAATACGACGACAAAACGGAAGGCCGAGCAATGAAGGGATTCAGTCCATCGACCTTCGGAGAACTCTATGCCGAAGACTATGATGATTTGCACGACCCAGGCACGACCGACGAGGCCGTCGAGTTGATCGCCGCGCTGGCCGGCGACGCGACTGGATCTGCAGCCGGAGCTGGACGAATATTGGAATTGGCGATCGGCACCGGCCGCATCGCGTTGCCCCTCGCACAGCGCGGCCTCAGCGTCCAGGGAATTGAAGGCTCGCCCGAAATGGCCGAAAAACTTCGCGGGAAGCCGGGCGGCGAAGCAATCCCGACTGTGATCGGCGACTTCGCAGACGTGGAAGTCGATGGCCACTTCGATCTCATTATTCTCGTTTTCAATACACTCTTCAATCTATCCACGCAGGCTGATCAGGTCCGGTGCTTCAAGAATGTCAGCGAGCATCTCGCGCCTGGCGGATCGTTCCTGGTCGAGACCTTCGTACCGGACCTCAGCCAATTCGCAGATGATCAATATTGCCGAACCCAGCAGGTCGGCTTCGACCGTGTCTGGCTCGATACCGCCCTGCACGATCCCGTCGATCAACGAATCGAGTATCAGCGCGTACACATCTCGAACGCTGGCATCCGCATGAACCCGCTCGTGATGCGTTATGCGTGGCCTGCCGAAATGGACCTGATGGCCAGACTCGCGGGCATGCAGCTGAAGAATCGTTGGGGGGATTGGCACCGATCGCCCTTCATTGCCGCGAGCGAAATGCATGTTTCCGTCTACGCCAATTCGTAACGCGCGGGCTCTGCGAAAAAGGACGACATGCCAAAGACCAACTTCCACGACCCAGCCGATTCCTCGCCGAGCGGCGACGCCTACTCGATCGAACAAATCGGCGAATCACTACCGCTGCTCGAAGGAATCCGCACGGCGCGTGCGATCAGGCGGCTCCGTCCGGATCCCGTACCGCGCGAACTGATCCGCAAGGTCTGCGAGGCAGGCACCTTCGCGCCGAGTGGGGGAAATCGTCAACCCTGGGTTTTCGTTGCTGTAGACGACGTCGATAAGAAACGCTGGATCGCGGACAGGTATCTGCCGATCTTTCGCGACTACATCCAGCCCGCCATCGATCGCGCCGAGCGAGAGAACTTTCCAGATCGCCTGCTGCGAAATATGCGGGCGTCTCTGCATCTTGCAGAGCATCTCCATGAAGCGCCCGTGCTGCTTTTCATCGCAGGCTGGAAACGCCGCGGAGCCCCACAAGCCGAAGCCCTTTTCCCCTGTGCACAGAATGTCTTGCTCGCCTGCCGCGCGGTCGGGCTCGGGGCCTCGTTCACGACCCTTCATCGCACCTTCGGCGCAGAATGCGATCAGCTGATCGGCCTGCCGGAAAAAATCCCCAGCTCCGTCATGTTACCGATCGGTTGGCCGCTCGGAAAACACGGCGTCCCGCCACGCGAATCGATCGATTCGAAGCTCTTCTTCAATGATTTCGATGCCTCGACGGTCGAAGAAAAGCGCGCGATCAAGTAGCGAGGCTCGCTGGCGAGAGATTGTTTAGTACTTTACAATCTCGTCGACCGGCCCGGACTGGCTCCGCGAGGCGCATCGCGACGCTGATGCGCGCGTATGCGGCCAAGGGCACGATCGAAATCAAGAAGGACCTTTGAAGGTTCATCCACGGGCCCTTGGCCCGCACTCCAATCGAATGAAAACAATGAAAGAGGTTCCCCCATGGCAGAACGAGAAGTCGTCATTGTAGAAGCAGTTCGAACACCACTGGGTCGCCGCAATGGCGCGTTGGCCGCGATGCATTCCATCGACCTGCTCGGCCTGGTTCAGGCCGAAGCGATTCGGCGTGCCGGGATCGAGGCCACGCAGATTGGCCAAGTCGTCGGTGGCTGTGTCGGACAGGTCGGTATGCAGACAATGAACGTGACGCGAAATGCCTGGCTGACCGCGGGACTGCCGCTCGAAGTGCCGGCGACAACCGTGGATACGCAATGTGGTTCTTCTCAGCAGGCGACGAATCTGGCCTACGCCCTGATTAAGTCGGGGGTCGTCGACGTCGCCATGGGTTGTGGTGTCGAAGTCATGAGCCGCGTGCCGATGGGTGCAACCATCCCGAAGGATCCCGATGTTGGAAAGCCGGTCAACGCGAACTACTGGAAGCATTTCGAGTTCACCTCACAATTCGACGGCGCCGAGCGAATCGCCAAACAATGGGGCATCACGCGCGCGGACACCGATGCCTTCGGCAAGATGTCTCAAGATCGTGGCGCCACGGCCTGGGCGGAAGATCGCTTCGCCTCCCAGATTCTCGCCGTCGACGCCCCGGTCGGTTTCGAGGACGGCAAGCCAACCGAAGAAACCCAACATGTCGATCGCGATGGCGGGCTTCGCGAGACGACCATGGAAGCGCTGGCGGGATTGCGCACCAATATGCCCGACGGCGTGCATACGGCGGGAACGTCTTCTCAGATCTGCGACGGCGCGGCCGCGGTCTTGATGATGACGCGAGAAAAGGCGAAGGAACTTGGCCTGACGGTCCGGGCAACCCTCGTCGATAGCTGCCTGGTCGGCTCCGATCCCGTGTTGATGCTGACGGGCCCGATCGGCGCGACCCAGAAGCTGCTCTCGAATAACGACCTGCAAATGGGCGATATCGGCGTCACCGAGATCAATGAGGCCTTTGCTTCCGTCGTGCTCGCCTGGGAGAAGGAGCTCAAGCCGGACATGGATACGGTGAACCCGAATGGCGGCGCCATTGCGCTCGGTCATCCCCTCGGCGGCACCGGCGCCATTCTCCTGACCAAGGCCGTCCATGAGTTGGAACGGGCCAACAAGGAGCATGCGATCGTCACGATGTGTTGTGGCGGCGGAATCGGAACCGGAACCCTGCTTCGCCGGGGCTAGCCGCGAGTCGATCGGGGCGAGACTGAGAATACGATGGCCGCAGCAGCAGACCACGAACTCGACGCGCCGCCCTGGCAGCGCGTCGAGTCGACGCTCATGGCCACGGCCCGTGCGATTCGTCGCGCCTATGAGATTCGGCTGGCCGATCTCGACTTGAACCTGACCGAAGCCAGCCTGCTGGCCTTTCTACTCGAAGCTGGATCGACCACCCAGTCGCGACTTGCGTCGCGGCTGGGGCTGGGTCGCGCCGCGGCCGGTCTAGTCATCAACAGCCTCGAGAAGCGGGGACTGATCGAGCGACGCGACGACCCCGAAGATCGACGGGCCTGGTTGATCGATCTACGCCCAAAGGGCGTACGCATCGTCCAACCCATTCTCGAAATCGACCGGATTCTGCGTGCAGAGCTGCGTTCGGGCATCTCACGCCCGGAGCGACAACAACTCGCCGGATTGCTCCTGAGACTCCAGACGAATATCGCCGGTGTGCTCGACGAAGAAGCCTGAGCCGAATCAGGATCGAACCGGCTCAATCCCTTCGAACAAGACCCGCTTCAGGGTGGTATCGTCGACGCGCTCGATCCCCCTCCGAACCCCATTGCGCAAGGACGCCCGCACCATGTCGACCGACCCCCAGGCCCCTACACCCGCCGAGTTTCTCGACTCGGCCAAGCGTATCCAGCCTCGTCTCGTCGACCTGCGAAGAAGAATTCACGCTGAGCCCGAACTCGGCCTCGACAATCCGGAGACACGAGCCAAGATCCTCGCGGATCTCGAAGATCTCGACCTCGACATAACACTTCACAAGCGATCGAGCGGGATCGTCGCCACCCTGCGCGGCGCCCGGCCCGGTCGACGGGTGTTGCTTCGCGGCGACACCGACGCGCTACCGATGCCCGAAAAGACGGACCTTCCCTTCAGCTCGAAATTCCCGGATCGCATGCATGCTTGCGGTCATGATGCCCACACTTCGATGCTCGCGGGTGCCGCGCGAATCCTCGCGGAGCGGCGCGATTCCCTGGCCGGGGAAGTCGTCTTCATGTTCCAGCCCGGCGAAGAAGCCTACGGCGGTGCGGACACCATGCTCGAAGAAGGAATGCCGGAGGTCGATGGCGCCTTTGCAATTCACATCGCACCACAGATTCCAGTCGGAATGGTCGGCACTCGGCCGGGTTCTTTCATGGCCTCCTACGACGATTTCGAGATCAATGTCGTCGGGCGCGGTGGGCATGCTTCGATGCCCCACGATTGCATCGACCCCGTTCCCATCGCCTGCGAGATCGTCCTCGCCCTGCAATCCTTCGTCACGCGCGAGATTCCAGCGACGGACCCCGGCGTCCTGACGGTGACGCAGGTCCATGCCGGGACGACGAATAACGTAATTGCTGACTCTGCCCAGATTACGGGGACGATGCGCGCCCTCTCCGATCGAACCCGCGCGCTCATGCTCGAAGGGTTGCCTCGGATCGCTGAAGGCATCGCCAACACGCATCGCGCCAAAGCGCTGGTCGACATCGCCTCGGGCTATCCCGTCGTAGTCAACGACGCAGGGTTCGAGTCCTTCACCAGAGAAGTGATTACGGACCTATTGGGGGCCAACGCCGTATTGCCCCTGCCTGACCCGATCATGGGCGCAGAAGACTTCTCCTATGTCCTTCAGCGAACGAAGGGCGCGATGGTCATGCTCGGTGTTCGACCGCCCGACACGAAACGCCCAGCCCCCTGCCATTCGAGCCAGATGATGCTCGACGAGGAAGCGATGGCACTCGGGGTCGCGCTACACGCATCGATCGCAAGCCAATTCCTGGCTGCGCCCTCGGAGTAGCCCGCGTGAGCGATTCAAAATGGAAAGACGTGATCGGACTCGGCGTGGCTGGGAATTTTGCCGGCCACCTCGAGCAGGCCGGTGAGGCCAGCGACTTCAAGGACCTCGAGATCGAGGATGCCCGGGCGCCCAAGGGCGTGTTCCCATTCTACGTGCCCGTCGCCGGCGACGAGCAGGCATCCCATTTCCTCCATCGCTATCCAATCTCGAGTTCCCAGATTCGACTCGGTTCCGCAGACGAAAAGCATCAGATCGAACCGGAGGTCGCGCTGCTCTGCGACCTGGAATACCGGGGCGAACGGGTCCTTCGCATCCTTCCGCGGGAAGCCATGGCGCATAACGATTGTTCAATTCGACGCGAAGGTGCCAAGAAGATCAGCGAGAAGAAGAATTGGGGAGAGGCCAGCAAGGGCACGGCGAGCCGTGGCATCCCCATCGATCGCTTCGAAGCAGGCGGCATTCTCGACCACTATCGCATCGCCTCCTATCTCCTTCGAAACGACGAGATCCATCCCTATGGAGTCGATAGTGCCGTCTCGAGCTATAGCTATATCTATGGCCAGTTGATCGATTGGCTGATCCTCAAATTGAACGATCAAAGGGACCAAGGCCCCCTCGAAGACATCGCGAATTGGTTGGCGGTCGCGGGACAGCCCTCCCAGGCGCTGATCAGCATCGGCGCGACCCGCTATACGCGTTTCGGCGAAACCACCTTTCTCGAAGTCGGCGACCAAAGCATCGTGGTCGTCTACGACGGTCGCCAAAACGACGAGGCAACGATTCGGCAAATCGTTCAGTCGGACGAAGGGGCAACGACCCCCAACCTCTCCATGCTTCGCCAGGAAGTTGTCTAAACGACCGTGCTCGGTATCAAACTCGCGCTCGTTCTCGCGATCCTCGCCGCCGGCGCTGCCGGGAGCGCGCTACCGCTCTTGCGCCGTGGTTCGGCACAAAGCGAGCGGATTCTCGGCTGGGGCAACTCTTTCGCCGCCGGTGTTTTTTTGTCCGCCGGCCTTGTCCATATGTTGCCGGATGCCGACGCGATCTGGAGTGGGCTCGGCTGGCGCTACCCAATGGCTTTCGCCCTCGCCGCCTTCGCCTTCGCGTTCATGCTCCTGGTTGAACATGTCCTGCTGCCAGAACAAGCCCATCAGGAGGTGCACGCGCCCTCTGGTGAGCGCTTCGCTCGTATCGCCGAGCAACATCACGACACGCTCTCCGCCTACGCCGTGCTCACGGCACTCTCGATTCATTCACTCCTGGCCGGGCTGGCCCTCGGAGCACAACCGGATCTCTCACGCGCCATCGTCATCTCGGTCGCGATCATCGCCCACAAGTCGGCGGCCGGTTTTGCGTTGGGCGTGAGCCTCGCGCGCAGTCCCCTGCCGACGGCCCAATCCTGGCGCCTCGTCGCCCTCTTCGCCGTCGCCACACCGATTGGCGGCTTGATCGGCACTTTCCTTGGCGAGGCCCTCGACGGACGCATGGCCGCCACGATCGAAGCGGCCTTTCTCTCGATCGCGGCAGGAACCTTCATCTACGTCGCGACCTTCGACATTCTTCGCGACGAATTTCCCGCACCCGGTGGACGCTTCACCAAATGGTTGGTCCTGACCGCGGGCATCGCAGCGATGGGATCGCTCGCCTTTTGGATATGAGGTCCTGCCGCGGAGCCGGTATCGTTTCCATCCCCGCCACCCACTCGCGGCGAGCGCGAACCGCTCGCTGAATAGGAGAAAACGATGATCGACGTCCACTACTGGCCGACCCCGAACGGCAAGAAGGTGACCATCCTGCTCGAAGAATGTGGGCTCGACTATCAGATCGTCCAATGTTCGATCGGTCAGGGTGACCAATTCAAGGACGAATTCCTATCCATCTCACCGAACAACCGGATGCCCGCCATGGTCGATCACGCGCCTTCGGACGGCGGTCCACCGATTGCGATCTTCGAGTCCGGCGCGATCATGATGTACATCGCGGAAAAGGCAGGCCAGTTCTATCCACAAGACATTCGCGGTCGCTACGAGGTCAACCAATGGCTGATCTGGCAGATGGCCAATCAGGGGCCGAAAAGTGGCGAGGCCGGACATTTCCGTCGACTCGGCGACGGTCGGGGCGATCAATCCTACGCACTCCGACGCTTCAGCGACGAAGTCAATCGACTCTATGGGGTGATGAATAGTCGCCTCTACGATCGCCGCTACCTCGCGGGTGACGAGTACACGATTGCCGACATGATCTCGTACCCGTGGACGGTCGGCTGGGAAGCGCAGGGCGAGGATCTCGACGCATTTCCGTATTTCAAACGTTGGTTCGACGAACTGAGCACACGCGAAGCGGTCGGGCGTGGGATGGAAGCTGGCTCCGAACTCTCGGTCGACTATTCCACGCTAGGCAAGGACGACATCAAGCGGCTTCGCGCCCTGCTCTATAACCAGCGCGCCCGTTCCGCCCCGACAGGCGGCCTGCTCTAGTACGAATCGCCACAAGCAAATCCGGTGCTGTTTGCGCGAACCGCTGGGCGTCAAACTAACGCTGCGTGGCGACACCCCAATATTGGAAGGCCGCGAATTTCGGTGTGGCGGGCAGATACATCGAATCGATGTTCTCGATCTTGAAACCGCCCTCTTCGATCAACTTCGGGATCTGCCGGTTGACATTGCAACCGCCCGCGATCTTCTTCCAGATCGGATTGATTCGATTCTGCCACTTCCGAACGTTTTCGTCCGGCGCCTCGCCATGTTCAGCGAAAAGCAATCGTCCGCCCGGCTTGAGCACGCGGCGCATCTGGTCGAGGGCGCGGGCGAAGTCGGGAATTGTGCAAAGCGTGAAGGTCAGAAGGACGGTGTCTGCACTGTCGTCATCGAGCGGGATTTCTTCTCCCGGCAGGCCAAGCCATTCGACCGGAAAGGGCGCGTCGGCAATTCGCGGCGCAGCCTTCCTGCGCATGCCCTCGGAGGGTTCGAGCCCCCAGACCATTTCGACCCGGTCGGGGTTGTAGAAGGGAATGTTGATCGCCGAACCCATCCCCACTTCGAGAATACGCCCCTCGGCCATGGGAACGACCTTCTCCCGTTGTTTCAGGATCGGCCCGGCACCGCAGGCGACGTCAATCAATCGCGGAAGAATGTAGTTGTCGTAGAATCCCATTTTGAATCTCCTGTCATCGCCCCAGTCGTCGTGCCGAAACGCGCCCGACGAACTGGCTGAGCGGCCCCACTGTGCGACAATTTTCGCTGCGGCGCGCGCTTTCCGGGAGCTTCGGACTCGCCAGCGGCTTCTGCAATACCCAACTGATTAGTACGGAGTGCCAGATGAATCGTGACCAATCCTCTCGCCTGACGGGGACCCTTCTCGTGGTCCTGGCGCTTTGCACGTCGGCTTGCATGGACGAGCCCGCATCCTCTGACACGGCAAACATGTCGCATGCAGGCGCTCGTCTTCCCGACGGACTTCCCGAAGGCATCAACGACACCTTCATGTCCGAAGACCCCGATGTCGAGAAATTCATCGAACGCTTCGAAGGAGAATCTCGAGAGATCTACGTGGGTCGTCACGCGATCGTTGCTTCATTGGGGCTTTCGCAAGGAGACCGGATCGCGGACATCGGGGCGGGAACCGGATTCTAAAGAAGTCTTTCGCCGCGAGATCGAGCGCGCCGGCTTCGTATTCGAAAAAGAGATCCAACTGAGCGAGCTATCCGACAACTACGTTCTGCGATTCCTTCGCCCCTAGGCACACAGAGGCCCACCTAGGCATAACCATGCCATGCGTGTCAGACGACGCGGCCTGACCTACGATGCCCCGCCCAGACTGCACTCGTCCTTCAATTCAATCCACCCCGTCCAATCTCGCGTAAAGAGGTCACTCACATTGCGGAGACACGTTTGGAAATCAGCCATCGCCTTACAGATTCGCGGCCTCCCGAAGGGTCTTGCCCCGGCGCGTGGATTGGCCTTCGCCTTGACGCTCTTGCTCGTCGCCTCACAGCTCTCTTCGACGTTGGCCCAGGCCGAGGGCCGCTCACTCATCCTGGCCACGACGACCAGTGTTCGCGACTCCGGACTCCTCGACGCACTCTTGCCCGAATTCCAGCAGAAGACGGGCATCGAGGTTCGGGTCATCGCGGTCGGCACCGGGGCCGCTCTCCGAATGGGAAGAGAGGGTGACGTCGACCTGCTCCTCACCCACGCACCCTCCGCAGAAATGAAGCTGATCGAAGACGGCGTCGTATCCCGGCGCACGCCCTTCATGGAAAATTTCTTCGTGATCGCCGGGCCCGCCGGAGACCCTGCCCGGATTGCCGAAGCGAACTCACCGAGCGAGGCTATCCGTCAGATCGCAAAGACCCGCTCACGATGGGTCAGCCGTGCCGACGACTCCGGAACCCACAAGAAGGAGAAGAGTCTCTTCGAGGCGGCCGGCCTGAAAAGCGATGAACGGTGGAAGGGACTCGACCGGACCGGAACCGGGATGGGGCTCTCGCTGCAAGTCGCCGGCGAACTTCGCGCCTATATCCTGAGTGACATCGGTACGTTTCTGGCTTTCGAGAAGCGGATCGATCTCGTCGCGCTTTCTCGCCCGGCGGATTCGCTGCGCAATACCTATTCGATCCTCCAACTCGACGCGACGCGCTTCGACCGCCCCCTTGCGACGTCGGCCGCCGAGGAACTCGAACGATATTTCCTCGATCCCAACACCCAGACCGCGATCGGCCGATTCGGCGTCGAAAGATTCGGACGCCCCCTCTTCACACCCTTGCATGCTGCGAGCGAAGCGGTCACCCAGCACCCAGCCAACAAAACCACGATATCTGATCCAAAGATGAGCGATTGAGCGATGGAGGAGATGACCCTCCAGCTCATTGTCGAGATCACGCTTCGCACATTGTGGGTGTGCGGCAGCGCATTGATTGCGGCGCTTGCGATCGGAATTCCCATCGGTATCGCCCTGGGATCGAGGCGCTTCCGCGGCCGGTCCCTGGCCGTCTCGACCGTCAATGCGGGCATGGGTGCGCCCCCGGTCGTCGTCGGTCTCGGATGTTATGTCTTGTTCGCCCGGAGCGGACTCTTCGGAGGCGTCGGACTCATCTACAGCCTCTCCGGAATGATCATTGCGCAGACCGTGATCGCCGTTCCCCTTGTCATTGGGATCACCCTGGCGGCCGTCGGCTCACTCGACGATGAATGGGATCTTCAGGTCCGCACCCTGGGCATCGGGCGTTTGTGGCGAATCTGGCTATTGGTGCGCGAAATCCGCATGGGTCTACTCGCAGCCGTCATCGCCGCGCTCGGAGGCATCCTGTCCGAAGTGGGCGCATCGCAGATGGTCGGCGGCAACCTCGACGGAAAGACGCGAGTCTTGACGACGGCCATCATGATGAAGACCAGCATGGGAGAGTGGGAACAGGGTGCCGGGTTGGCCGCTGTCCTGATCGGCCTCACCCTGCTCCTGGCAGGAATCCTCACGATCGTTCAACAGAGCGGCCGCACGAGATGAGTCAAGAATTGACTACTCGAGTCGCCCTCGCAGCCCGAGAACTCAGATGTCGTCGTGGTTCGGGCAATGATTGCTTCGATCTCTACGTGGACGCTCTATCACTGCGCGCCGGAGAGGTGTTGGTCATTCTCGGACCGAACGGCGCGGGTAAAAGCACGTTGCTGCGTGCGTTGGCCGGACTCGAGCCCACAGTTGCCAAGGACGCGATTCAACGTGGTCCCGGGCCGGTCACCCTCGTCTTCCAGCGCCCGGCCGCACTCTCGGGCAGCGCCGAGCTCAATGTCCGCGCCGCCCTGCTCGGAAAAGGTGTTCGGGAACCAGAACGGCGCGACCGCGTGGCTCGCGCGCTCGCCCGTTTCGACATCGCTCATCTCGCCGATCATAATGCCAAGACGCTTTCCGGCGGCGAGCTACGCCGGCTCGCACTCGCCCGGGCATTCGTCCTCGAACCCGAAGTCCTCCTGCTCGACGAACCCTTCGACGACCTCGACGCAGAGGGCCAGCGCCGCCTCTCATTGGATCTTCAACACGCCATCGGCGAAACCAGTGTCGCCGTCGCGATGGTGACCCATGACCTTCGTCGCGCGCTTCTGCTGGCCGATCGAATCGCCGTCTTGATTCGCGGCGAACTCGCTCAGTTCGGCCCACGCGACGAAGTCCTACGCTCGCCGGAATCGCGTGAAATCGCTCGAACCGTCGGGATGACGAACCTCGCGTCCGGTTCGGTCCGGCGGGTCGTGGACGGAATATCCTGGATCGAAATCTCGGACGATTTCGAAATCCCGACGACAGCCGAATTCGAGCCCGGCCAATCGGTCTGGATTGGAATCCGTCCAGAACATCTCAAACTCGACATCGGTCGTGGAGATGGCCAGGCGATCGGAAAGGCCGTCGTCGAAAGTCTCGTCAGCGATGGACTGGCGACCGTTGCGACCTTGCGCGCGCGAAACCACGTCTTTACGACTCATCTACTTTCGGGACGCGGCCTCTCCCGTCGACTGCGGGTCGGTGATCGCGTGTCCCTGTCCGTTCGGCCGGACCACGTTCACGCCATGGCTTGCGAGCCCTCCGAAAGCACGGGCACAGGCACAGACACGGGCACAGGCAATACGTAGCCTCGTCCCTCGACTGCGCCCTGACGAACCTTCCATCCAATGGGCAGTTCACGTGCATACACGATGCAACCCGTGCGCGTGGCGCAGATTTCACCTCATGCCTCTCAGGATTCTTCCCGATCCGTAGCACTGGCTTGGCCATCGAGGCTCGAGCGAGAGGATCAGCCATGGAACCGATGCAGGCAGAGATGCAGCCGATGCGAAGCGTCGCAAGCACGCCCGAAGAGAAACTCCAACGTCGCCGTGCTCGGCGTTGGAAGCGTCGCGCGAGGATTGCCGGACCCTTCCTCGGCATCATGATCCTGCTCACGGCGCTCTCGCTCTCGGTCGACCTGATCGAATATCAACCTCGCGAAGACGCCCATCGCCTCTCGGACCGACCGATCCGTCTCAGCCCTCGCCCGACCCGTGAGCGAACGGTGCGAACCCCATCCTTCGCCGCCGATTCCATCGCCTCGAAGACATCGAATCGCGACCCCGCGATCGGCTCGGACATTCGCACCCTCGATCTATCGCTGCCCTCGACACGCGTCGCGCGAGCCCCGACCGCCCCAGAAGCCACCCGTTAGAACGCGCGTTCGAGCGACGATCCTGTCGCGAATCAAAACGCGTACTGCACACCGGCTGTCGTCGTCCAATCCGTTTCGAGGCCCGGCCCATCCAGCCATTGATAGACGGGCACGCCCACTTCGACGGCGAGACGCAATCCCGAAAGCAGGCCCCCCGGCAGCGCGAAATTCACACCACCCAGCAGGCTGAGGCTCGCCGCTGCACGGCGGCCGGGGTCGGCTGTCGGGATGACGGCCGGATTGACGCTCGAGCTCTCCTCGCGCCCATGAATATTCAAGTTGTGTTGCCATTCGGCGCGCAGACTGAAACTCACCCACTTCGCAGCGTCGATCGCCCCCCACGCCGTCAGCGCATATTCATTCCCAAGCCGGTAACCGGCGTGGTTCTCATTCAATCGAATCCTGCCGCGCCCCTGTGCGCCCCAGGACCATGCATGATGATGCCCCGAATAAGTCAGCCCCGGCAAAAACTCATAGCTCCCGGATCCGAGCTGCATCGGATAGGGCAGACGCACGGTGGCGCCGCCAGAGGCCGGAGTCTTGTCCTGCTCGGTAATCGACCCCGTCGGGAAGCTGAACCCAAGATTGCCGTGAATCTTGTGGTGATCCGACGACCAGAGATCGACCATCGCGGTCGCGCTGACATCACCCAGCCCATCCGAGCGGGTCGTGAAGGTTCCGCCCATACGCGTCAGGTGATCCATTTCAAGCGCCACAAAGGGGACCATCACCATCATCGTCAAGCCGTCAATCGGCGAATGCATGACACCGAACATATGCATCTCCATGTCCATGCTGGTGGGCGTCACCATGAAGTCCTGAAGTACTCGACTTCGCGAGATTCCATTGTTCCCGTCGCGCAGACCATCCATCCTCATGCGCATATAGCGATAGGAGAGCATTGTTCCACCGCGATGATGCGTATGGTCGGCGGCGACGCCAATCGGCGCGTGACCCGACGCGTGGCCTCCAGCCACGGCAACCAACGGAAGACTCCACAACAGTACGCAAACCAGCGCCGCCACATGGCAGAACACGTTGGCTCCTCGATCTTCAATCTTGTCCATCCTATTTCCATTCCATCCCGACAAGGGAATCCATGCGTCGAGCCGGGCGGCCGATGAGGCCGCGAGCACGCCTGGAATCCAAACTTCGAAATACGACCCTCAGCGCCGCATTGCATAAACAGTGCAGGCCAAGAGGTCGAAGCGATTTTCGAGCAGAGATGCTTGTCAGGTGGGAATTGGATCGATCAACTTCGCGGGCGCCGGGATCAACTGAGGCACAGGGCCTCTCGCCAGGCGGGCGGCCTCGATAGGCCAAGGAGCATCGAGCGCAGTCAGCACGAGTGGGCCGAGGCGCGCTGCACCACCGCCCACGGTGGCGCGCGAATCACCACAGCCGCACAGACAGGTTGGCAGCCAGACCAGGGAGGATCCCATTGCGAACCGAGCATGAGGCTGGATCGCATCCGGGCTTTCCTGGGCGCCGTGATCAGCCGCATGGGCCGAGTTCGCCCGATGTGCCCGTTCGCCATGGCCCCCATGATGCTGCGGATGTGGAGACTGAGGCGTCATTCCCGTCGCAATCGACATCGAATGCGTCTCGACCGGTGATGCAGCGGACAAAAACTTTTCACCGTCCCGATCGCAGGGAAGAAAGGCAGCCGATAAATAGGCTGCGATCGCAAGGACGGCAATCATCTGGCTGGCGGAAGGCATCGAATCGACGCTACTTCACGACTTCCCTAGCCTCCAGCGCAATGCCCATGATCAAGCGCATCCGCAACAGACGGATGCAGTGGCCTAGTGTCTCAGTCCCAACCCGTTTCGAACCACTCAGGAGATTGCAATGGAAACGCTCAGCGAATCGAAATGCTACGGCGGTATTCAAAAGACCATTCGCCATTTCTCGGAAGCCACCAACACGGAGATGAAGATCTCGATCTACTTGCCACCGCTATCGGAAACGAAATCGGTTCCCGTTCTCTATTTCCTCTCGGGACTTACCTGCACAGAAGAGAACGTCGCAGCGAAGGGCGGCGCGCAACGATTTGCGGCCAAAGCCGGCCTGGCCTTCGTCGCTCCCGACACGAGTCCCCGCGGATTGGACCTACCGGGCGAGCATGACGATTGGGACTTCGGAAGCGGGGCCGGCTTCTACGTCGATTCGACGGAGGCGCCCTGGAGTGGCCACTATAGAATGTACGAATACGTAACGGAGGAGCTGCCCCGTCTACTTCGAACGACACAGCCCATCGACACCGATCGCGCCTCCATCACCGGCCATTCAATGGGTGGTCACGGTGCGCTCGTCGTCGGCCTTCGTAATCCTGAACGTTATGCGTCGATCTCTGCCTTCGCCCCCATCGTTTCACCAACCCGATGCCCATGGGGCGAACGCGCCCTCGCATCCTATCTCGGCTCGGACCGTTCGACCTGGTCTGAATACGATGCCTCGCGCCTCGTTGCGCGCGCGGCCCACCCCCATCCAATTCTAATCGATCAAGGAACGGCTGATGGATTCCTAGAAGAACAGCTCAAACCAGAGCTATTCGAGTCCGCCTGTCGAGAAGGCGGACAAGCGCTCGTCCTTCGCATGCAAGAAGGATACGACCACAGCTACTTCTTCATCGCGAGTTTCATGGCCGATCACGTGGAGCATGCCGCGAAGGCGCTCAGCTCAGTTTGCTGAGTGCTTCAAAACTCGCTTCGGCCTCGCTCGCCAACTCAAAGAGTCGCGGGCCATCAATCCCCAGGCGGGCACCAACGGAAAGCAGTTCTTCGTCCAAGTCGGCCTGCTCGTCAGGCCATCCCTCTTCAATCGCAACCGCTATTCGATGCCCGATCTCGACAGCCGTCGCCAACGAAGCACATTCCTCCGCAGCCTGCGAGGATTCGTGATGCGACAGGATTGCGTCACAGAAGGTTTCCGGAAACCCCCACGAAGCGAGAACCATCGCGCCTAATGAGGCATGGGTCGATTCACAGATGGCCTCGACGGTTTTGAGGCTTGGCTCCGCGCCGTCCTCTTGCCAGGCGGGGAGTTCAGAGACAAACGCAAGAACCACCAATTTCCCAAGGTCGTGTAGCAAACCCGCCAGAAAGCCCGAGCTCTCCCACGGTGGCAACTCGGCAGCGATCTCCTGGGTGGCCGAGGCGGTCAGCAATGAGTGCTTCCAGAGCTTCGTGGCTTGATCGCCGAGCCCGGGCGAACGCAGGACGGTCGCTCGAAGAGCCACGACCACGACGATCGTCCGTGCCTCACGAACACCCATTCGCATCAAGGCTTCGCGGACGTTAGGCACTTCTGTCGCCCCACGAAAATAGCTGCTATTGGCGACGCCCATGATGCGGGTTGCTAGAACCGGATCGCCATTCACCGCATCCGCGAGTTCGTCGAGATCAACCTCCGAAGATTCGATCAATCGGACGACGCGATCGACCGTCGGTGACAAAGAGGGAAGTCTCAGTCTCTTGCGCTTGATGGCGCGAACAAAGGGCTTCGTCCAGCGGACCAGACTGGCATCGCGCTCTGCGAGCTCTTGAACATCGCCGATCGCTGCTTCCGCATATCGCTCATTCGGCCGAGAACCCAGGCCCTCGTTGTCGATCTCATCCACACCAGCGGCCATGACGCCTCCCGTATAGCCCTACGGCGCTCAACACCCTCGACTTGATGGGGCAAAGTCCCTGTTACGGCCTTGTCTCAGCAAGATGCAACGCATGCGCGAAAGTGACCGCAACCGAAAGCCTGCTTCAAGATCTCAGAAGCCAACGCCGATTTAACAAAAGGAGGAAGGGCTGGTTGGCCCGGCGAGGCCCCCTTTTGCGTGTAAAAGCCTGGATCCCTTTGACGCTCGTCGTAGTCGGTTCGCTCTTCGTGATCCGAAACACAGGCGTCCACGAATCGATCTTCTCACAATCGATTCCGGCCCGGCTCTCGAACGCATCGGGCACCAAGCACCCGGACCTTTACGCTCCACTTAAATCGAGCGCAGCAGCCGTGTCTCCGTCCATGCCCGCGACGGCAGCAATCGCTTCATCTGCCCAAGACATCGCGCAACCCATCGAAGCGACCGACCTCCTTCATGATGACTCGACCTCGGCATCCGGCAGATCCGACAATCTGGATCTCGCCAGAGAGAGCGAAATCCGCCGAGTCCTCGAACGCGCAATCGAAGAAGAGCAACACACCCGAGCGCTCTATGTCTCGCCCGGAATCGTCGACGCCATCGCCTCCGACCAATCGCTTCGGGTCATCTTCGATCTGGGTGACGACTGGACTGAAGCGGAGACCGCGACCTTGCTCGCTGGCCGCGAAGGCGCCGCGCGATTCGATTCTCTCCGACTCTTCCCACTACTCGATCGTGGCGTCGCTGAAGTGGGCCCGCTCGCACTATTCAATCTGATCAGGAACCAAGAGACCCACCACATCGAGCTCGATCGGGTCCACCGCGCCAGTCTTCTCGAAACCATTCCCATCATCCGCGCAGACCTCGCCCATCAAGCGGGCTATGACGGTGACGGATTCGCCGTGGCCGTTCTCGACACCGGCGTAGATCCCTTGCATCCCATGTTCGCCGACCGATTGATCGAAGAAGCCTGCTTCTCTGCGTTGAATGATTGTCCGAACGGCCAGACGCAGATGCTTGGCCCGGGCTCCGCCATCCCCTGTGCAATTCCGGGCTGTGGTCATGGAACGCGCGTTGCCGGAATCGCCGTGGGCAACCAACTCGCGGGGCCCCTGGTCGGCGCCGCGCCCCGCGCGAATTTGATCGCAATCCAGATCTTCAGCGATGTCGGTGGTCAGCCAGGCGCCTATTCCTCGGATATTCTCGCCGCCCTGCAACACGTTCTTGGCCTGACCGCGTTTCATCAAATCGCCTCGGTCAACCTCTCCCTCGGCGGTACACCGTTCAACTCAGAAGCCAGCTGTGATCAAGCGGTAGCTTCGCAGTTGAATGCGATCGCGCTTCTACGCGCGGCCGGCGTACTCACGGTCGCAGCCTCTGGAAATGAATCCTTTACGAATGCGATGACGACACCCGCTTGTCTTTCGAACGTAATCGGGGTCGGCTCGACCTCCGACAACGATGTCGTTTCCAGCTTCTCGAACTCCGCATCCTTTCTACAATTGCTGGCGCCGGGCGAATCCGTGACGACCGCGAACAACGGCGGTGGTACGACCATATCGAGCGGCACCTCCATGGCCACGCCTCATGTCTCCGGCTCGATTGCAATAATCCGGGAAGCCATTCCGACCGCAAGCGCAGACGAAATCGAGAATGCCCTCGCACTCTCGGGCAGCCCGGTACTCGACACGCGAAATGGCATCACGACGCCGCGCCTACAGGTCCAGGACGCGATCGTGCTATTGGAGTCAACGATGCCGGACCCTGACCCCCTCGGAGATCCGCCTCCCGCTGGCGGGGGGGGCTCGGGCAGCCCGGCCGCCACGGCCAGCTCCGGCGGCGGGGGTGGCGGAGGCTGTGGCCTCGTCGGCCTCGAACCTTTCTTGATCCTCGGCCTGGTACGAATTGGACGAGGACGGGCTCGAAAAAATACGGCTGGCCGCGGACTCGCATAACAGACGAGGTGCCCGACGAGCAGCGACAGCAGCCAAGCCTTAGGGCGGTCAAGCGCCCGGGGTACGGATCACCATCAGACGCACTTCCGTCATGTCCTCGATTGCGAATTTCACACCTTCTCGGCCAAGCCCACTCTCCTTCACGCCGCCATAGGGCATGTGGTCGACGCGCCAAGACGGCACGTCACCGATCACGACGCCGCCGACCTCCAGCCGGTCCCAGGCGGCGTGCGCCTTGTAGAGATCACGCGTAAAGATGCCGGCCTGCAGGCCAAAGACCGAATCATTGACCTCGTCAAGCGCCGCATCGAAGTCCTCGAATGTCGACAACACGGCCACCGGACCGAATGCTTCCTGTACAACGACGTCCTGGTCACGTGACACGTTTTCGAGCAGCGTCGCCTCGAGCATCGCGCCCTCGCGATTCCCTCCGCAAAGCAGCGTCGCCCCGGCTTCGACCGCCGCCTCGACCCAGCCATGCAAGCGCGTCGCTTCCTTCTCCGAGATCATCGGACCAATGAAGGTCGACTCCAATTTCGGATCACCGGATACCAGGCCCCGGGTCTTTTCGACCAATGCGGTTCGGAACGCATCGTAGATCTTCGAGTGAACGATGATTCGTTGCACACCGATGCAACTCTGGCCGCTCTGGTAGAAGGCGCCGAAAACGATTCGTTCGACGGCATCCTCTAGATCGGCGTCTTCATCGACGATGACCGCGGCATTGCCGCCCAACTCGAGCACGACGGGTTTCTTCCCGGCCTTGGCCTTCAAGTCCCAACCAACGCCCGGGGAGCCGGTAAACGAAAGTAGTTTCAGCCGGTCGTCCTCGGTAAAGCGCGCCGCCCCAGCGCGTGAACACGGCAGGATCGAAAACGCGCCTTTGGGCAAATCGGTTTCGGCGAGTACTTCACCGATCACGAGCGCACCGATCGGCGTCAGGCTCGCGGGCTTCAAGACAAAGGGACAGCCCACCGCGAGTGCGGGCGCAACTTTATGGGCAGCCAGATTGAGCGGAAAATTGAAGGGGGAGATGAAGGAGCAGGGACCGATGGGAACGCGCTTCCACATTCCCTGATAGCCCCGGGCGCGCGGGCTGATGTCGAGGGGAAGCACCTCACCACCGATTCGAACGGACTCCTCGGATGCGATTTGGAAGGTCTCGATCAAGCGCGTGACTTCACCCCGAGCATCCTTGATCGGTTTGCCCGCTTCGATGCAAAGCGCCATCGCCAGTTCTTCAGATCGCTCACGAAAGCGATCGACGCAATGATCGAGCACGGCCTTTCGTTCATAGGCGGCCAGCGCCGCCATCGGCTCCGTTGCATCGACTGCCAACCCGATCGCTCGATCGATCGCGGCATCGTCCGCGAGCGCCACGCGGGTCGCGACTTCACCGGTGAACTTATCGATGACCTCGAGATCCTGGTTGGGTGTTTCGGGAACATTCCCCAGGTAGTAGGGGTAGGAAGCGGCGAGAGACATCTAACCTCCGAGCAGAGCAGATCTTGTGAGACAAACGCGAAGTGGAAGAATCGTAGTGAAATCAATTCAGAAAAGAGAGCGAGCCCGAACTTCGCTGTGACCACATCACACTAGCTCAGCTGGCTTCACGGGAACCGTCACCAAGGTCGCATCAGACTCTAGATTTTTCTCGATTCGACCGATGAGCAACGCGTATGAACGGAGAGAATTCCCTACCGCTCTGGGCGCGACAGATTCTGATTGGCATTGGACTCTTTCTGGCCGGTGCCATGCTTGCGTTCGGATATTCGTATCGACCGCTCCACGGAGCCTTGTCCTGGCAGGTCGATCAACTCGAATCCCGACTCGACGAACGCAATCGAGAGAACCAGCAGCTCACCGATTCACTCGCGAATCAGCAATCCGTCGAAGCGACGCGAATCGATCCGGAAACATTGGCGCAGGTCAAACGAGAACTCGATCAGACCCAGCGCGTGCTCGCGCAAGCAGAAAAGGATTTGCGCCGCGCCGAGGGCAAACGAAAAGACGCCAACGCCAGCGCAGCCAAATGGCGAAAGCGCTTCAAGGAGCTCGAAGACAGACCCGCTCCGGTGGCCGCCGCCTCTGCACCGGAGCAATCGATGACCGACGAAGCGAAACAGACGACGGCGTCTCCGATCCCCGATTCCCCGAACACCAGCCCATCGCCAGCCGCGCCCAACGACGCGTCGGCGCCTCTCGAAACGGGTTCGGCAACCGGAGTCGACGCGTCGCAAACGGCCTCCGGACGCGGCATCATGCCGAGCGAGATTGCGGCGCAATCCAAGGCTCGCTGAGCCAGCCGATCGCGTGTCCCGGCCATGCGGATTCCAACCACTCCAGCTGACGGTTCTCGAGGAATGCTGATCCATGTCTGTTCATGGCGAATACAGCCGAGCGCTCAAGGCCTTGCTCACCCCGCTTCGGCAGATCGAAGGGACTCGGGAAATGGCGTGGGTTGTCGCGCTCGAAAACGTGCGCATCAGCGCGCACCGAGATCTCTCGGCCGCCGCAAGCGCTTGTTTGACGACCCTGACAGCGATCGACGCGGCGCGGGACCTTTCTTCCGGTTCGGCGGAAATCGGTCCCGAAAACGACACCTTACGAGCACCTTTTCAACATCTGAAGGCGCATTGCGAAGCGCTACTCGGCCGCCCCGGTTAGCGTTTCATACCCCAGCGCTAGATTCAGCGACCGATCGGGTGCGCTCCATGATAAGATCGGATGCTTCCACAACCTTTGCGCCTCTTCCATCTTGCTTGGCCCTGCAACAGGCGAATGGGCGCGAGTTCTTTCGATCGTCGACCCACTTCATGTTCATGCTGACACTGCCTTTGCTGATGCGCTCCATACCCGACAAAACCGACAAGACCGACAAGACCGACATTCCAATGTGGCCGAAAAAGCTACTGCTCACGATCACGACGGGCATTTTCTTTTGCTGCGCGGTGACGATGCCCATCGTTGCCAAGGCCGTCTTGATCGCGACCGGCGACGGAACAGGGAATACGACAGCGCCGACCGCAGACCCTGGCTTCGACAACGTCGGCACGATCAACGGCACGACGGGTGTGTACGTACGCAACGGCTGGGTCATCACGGCCAATCACGTCGGCGCCGGTCCAATCATCTTGCAAGGTGTCACGTATAACCCGATTCCGGGGTCCAGCGCCCGCTTTCAGAACCCGGATCTGACCTTCCCCGACCTGGTCGTCTACAAATTGCAAAGCAAGCCCGCTCTACCCGATCTTCAACTCGCCGATAGTGCGCCGGTGCTCAACTCGTTGGTCACGTTCATCGGGAACGGTCGCAATCGCGGTGCAGCGACGACCTTCGAAGGAAATAACGGCTGGCTCTGGGGGGGCGGACGCGCCGTGCGTTGGGGCACCAACAGGATCGCTCTCGAATCTGCGGTCGCAAACAACACCCAATCCTTCGTCACCCGATTTGACGACATACCAGGATCTCCGCCCGGGCAGCACGAAGCGGACCTGGTCAACGGCGACTCTGGCGGTGGCGCATTCACGGGAAGCGGCGCGAGCGCCAAACTCATCGGCATCATCTTCGCGCGACAAGATCTTCCCGGGCAACCTCCGAGTACGTCGATCTATCAGGATCTCGGCATCATCGTCGACCTCTTCGCCTACCGAAATGACATCCTCGCAATCATCGATCAACCCGATTGCAGCAATGGGCTCGACGATGATGGAGATGGTTTGATCGATTTCCCGAACGATCCCGGGTGTAACGATGCCCTCGATAGCAACGAACGGGGCGCGCCTTTCGAATGCGACAATGGAGTCGACGACGACGGAGACGGCGACATCGACTACCCGGATGACAGCGGCTGCGAGAGTCCTATGGACGACAGCGAGTTCGCCATCCCGATTCCGACTGGACTGCTCGGAGCGGGCTTCTTCGCGCTTGTCGCCCTCGGCCTGCTCTCCCGAGCACCCGACTCAGTCGCGGGTTCGCCTCCGAGCGAATAGCCCCGCCTGCTAGAGCGGAACCAGGTCGACGCGGTAGTTTCCGCGGCGCTCGTCGTATTCCAGACGTACGCAGCCCTCTCGCTCGGCCGCCTGCAAGAGCTCCGCGAAATTCCGGTAGCCCGCGCTGGCTTCACTGAAATCCGGATGGACGCGTCGCAGCGCCTGCTTGATCATCGAACCCCAGACCTCGTCGTAATCCTTCGAAAGACTCTCCAGGATCTCCAGCATCAAATCGATCGCATCGGGATCACCCGATTGCTCGACCGATTTGGCTGTTCCAGATGCCTTCTTGGTGGCCTTCTTCTTCGCCGGAGCCTTCGCATTGGCAGCCTTGGCTACTTTCTCTGCCTTGGTATCGGCCAACTTTGCGAGGTCGTCGTAGTAGATGAACTCGTCACAACTCCCCATCAGCAGGCCGGATGTCGAATTCTTCACGCCACAACCGATCACCCGTTTGTGGTTCTCTTTCAACTTCGAGACCAGGGGCGAAAAATCGCTGTCGCCGGTGAGCAGCGCAAAGATCTCGATGTGTTCTTTCGAATAACATAGATCCAGCGCGTCGACGACCATTCGGATATCAGCACTGTTCTTGCCGCTCATCTTGGATCGAGGAATATCGACGAGTTCGATTCCGCGAGAATGGAAATCGCGCACATCGCTGCGATATTGGCTCCAGTCGCAGTAGGCCCGCTTGTAGACGATGCGTCCCTTCTCGAGCAGACGCTTCAGGATCAAGTCCATGTTCAGGTGCTTCCACTTCGAGTCCCGGGCACCGATCGCCAGGTTCTCGTAGTCGACAAAGACAGCAATCAAGGGTTCATCTGACATCACGTTCCAATCCCTTCAACTAACGAGTTCCCGAGATTCCACCATCGACGGGAATCACGGTCGCGCTCAGATAGGCTCCGGCTCGCGACGCCAGGAAGATCGCGATTCCGGCCATGTCTTCGGGCGAGCCAATTCGACGCAATGGGACCATATCGTTGATCGCGTCACCGGCGCGTTCGAGGGTCACTCGCATCATTCTACTTTGAAAGGGTCCAGGCGCGACAGCATTGACCGTAATCTGCTTGCGCGCCAATTTCTTCGCCAACACCGCGGTCAGGTGATGGACGGCAGCCTTGCTCGCCGAGTAGGAAAAAGTTTCGAGGTCCGGCACACCAATGCCATCGATCGATCCGATATTGATCACGCGTGCGGGATCCTCAGCGCTTGCAGACTTTTCGAGTAGTGGTGTCAATCGACGCGTCAACTGGAAGACGCCCTTTACGTTCACGTTCAGGACGCGGTCCCAGGCGGACTCTGGGAACTCTTCGTAGGGCGCGCCCCAATTCGCGCCGGCATTATTGACCAGAATATCGAGGCTTCCTTCGCGGCTTTCGATCTCGTCACCCAGCGCATTGCAGCCGGCTTCGGTCGAAAGATCCGCCACGATAGCCGTGACCTCCCCTGCCCCGCCGAGTTCTGCGATTCGCGCCTCGAGTTCCTCCTTCTTTCGTGACGCGATGTAGACGCGCGCTCCGGCGCGGGCATAGCCCTCGGCGATCATCCAACCAATACCGCTGCCACCACCCGTAACGAGGGCGACCTTGCCCCGAATCGAAAAGAGGTCCGTCATTCCGTCTCCGCTCTGGGCTCATCAAGAATCGATGGCCGTTTCAAATTCGAGCCGAGTATAGGGGCATGGAAGTTTTGTGCAGCGCACGCCGGAGGTCTTTCTTCCCGGATTCGCAGGGGCCGGTCTAGGCACCCGGGAACGTGCGCGTTAGCCTCAGGCGCGATGACTCGAACGCCGCCCGA
>CAZMFM010000006.1:0-60244 GCA_964565565.1 uncultured Spirochaetaceae bacterium
TGGCGGGGGGCCGCATCCATCGCGATGAGCCGGCCATGGTCCTGCTCGCCTGGCCCGAGCAGGATGATCCGGCCCCGACGCTCTTCGGTCTCGATCCCGGAGAAGCCGATCCATCGCGACTTGCTGAAGTCATCTTCGAGGCCGCCGGTCGCTCTCAGCTCGAAGCCGGGGACCTCGTGCTGCTCTTTGCGGATGCGCATGGTTCGTTGGCATTCGACGAGTCGGTCGCCCTGGTCGGCTCCAGCATCTCGCCGGCTTCTCTGGCGGGGGCGGGTGCGACGGGAATCGATGGGCGTGACGCATTGGTATTCCTGGACGGGGAAGCGCTTCCAGGCGCGTCGGTCGGGCTTTTCATCCCTGGTTCGGCGGGGGGCGATGAACAAGATGCGTCACTCGTTCGATGTGCATCGGCCACGCGGGCGGCGAGTCCGTGGCTCGAGATCACGAAGTGCCGGACTCGCTGGATCGACGAACTCGAGGGGGAGCGCGCGCTGGATTGGGTTCGCCGGCAGTTGGGCCTCGACGCCGATTCCCCGATCGAACCGCATCTGGATCAGTTGCTTGCCAGGGTGCGTCGGGCGCGGGCCGGGGACCCGCCAGAGGAGGATATCTGGCCCGACGAACGATATGTCGTGGGTCTTGACGCACGTCGCGGTTCATTTTCCTGGCCCGGTCAATTTTCAGTCGGTGATCAACTGGCCCTGGCCTTGCCTGACCGGACGGAGGCGCGTGAGGCCCTGCGAAACTCGATCGGCGAATTGAGGACATCACGGATCTTGCTTCAGTTCGCCTGCCGCGCCCGAGACGAAGCCTTGCACGGGGATTCAGATCTCGAGAGCGCCTGGGCCGCACATTGTGCCGTCGACCGCGAAGTCATTGGGGCGGTCGCTCCGTTCCAGTTCGCGACGAGTTCGCAGCGTGGTGGTCGAATTCTCGTTCATTCGACCGTCTTGGCGGCCCTCGGCGGGCCGTGAGGCACTGCTCGTCCCCCGCCCCGCAGCCAACCCGCCCTGCTTCCCGGCCCCGACCTTGTATCGCCAGTTCTTTCTACGTGGAGATTTCGAATTTGATGGTCCATATATAGGAAAACTATTCTATTATATGGAACAACGAATCGGAGATCTGAATGGCGACTGCAGGTGCTGCGACGGTCGATAAAGCACTGGATGTGCTCTTCCACCTTCATGATGCGGGTTCGGCCCTGGGTTTGAGCGAGATTGGTCGAGCCCTCGACCTTCCGAAATCGAGCTGCCATCGGCTGTTGGCGTCGCTCGTGAATCGTGAAATGGTCGAGCGCAACGATGCCGGTCAGTACCGCCCCGGACTCGCGCTCCTGTCCCTGGGAATCGGAGCCCAGAGCCGCGAGCCCGTCGTGTCCGCGGCCCGACCGGTTCTGGAAGAAGAGGCGATGAGTTTCGCTGAGACGGTGTTTGTCGTTGGGCTTCGTGACGGCCAGCTGCGGGTACTCGACAAGGTCGAGGGCAGTGGTTTCTTGCGTGCGGCGCCGGGCGTTGGCGATGTCATTCCCAACGATGTGACGGCTGTCGGCAAGCTCTATCGAGTTTTTGGCGACGCGGCTCCGATGCCAATTGAAGGAGCCGGCCAGCCCTCGGTCGTCGAGGAAGCGGAGCTGGAACGCCGTGGTTATGCGACGAATCGAGATGCCTGGATTGATGGACTGTCGGTGCTTGCGGTTCCGATCTGGCAGGAGGCTCATTCATTGCCGCGGCGAATGGTCGCGGCGCTCGCCCTCGCATCGGCGTCTGCGCGATTCGATGTGCTGGGTGAAGTCGCGATCGCCGACCAGTTGTTGGCCGCCGCCGAACGGGTCGAGACCAGGCTGGGCGCGGGGCCCCTGGCCCTTCGACGAACTCGGACTGGACGATGATGCCGATGCAGGCGCCGACGCCATGACGGTCGGGACAGTTGTTGGCCCGCGAAGGGCGTCGTCCGCGCGAGTCGAAAGCGGATGGCTAGTGAAACGAGCATGCGAAGCGTAGGGAGAAGCAGAATGGGCAAAATTCAAAATGAAGCCGGCACGGTCAACGCGACCGATACCGCAGAGACCTCGGACATCGCCTGGATCGACGGCCAGATCGTGCCGGCGAGCGAAGCACGGGTGTCAGTCCTCGATCACGGTTTCCTTTTCGGAGACGGCGTGTTCGAGGGGATTCGCGTGACGGCCGCCGGAATTTTTCGTCTCGATGAACACATGAGGCGGCTTGAAATTGCCGCGCGGGCCATTGGATTGGAGATCCAGGGCGGTATGGAGACCGTTCGCGCCGTGGCCACGGAAACAGCGCGAGCCTGGGGGCCTCGAGAAGGCTATTTGCGGCTGATACTCAGTCGTGGCGTCGGTGCCCTGGGGCTCGATCCGGCGAGTTGTCCGTCTCCGACGATCGTCTGTATCGCGGCAGGGACGGTCAGGCTGTCGCCAGAGAAGGCGGAGCGGGGTGTCAATCTGATCACCTCCAGTCTTCGTCGGCCCTCGGGCGATGTCGTCGACCCGCGCGTGAAGAGCCTCAACTATCTGAACAACATCCTGGCCAAGAGAGAGGCGAACCTTCGTGGCGCGGACGATGCGTTGCTGCTGAACGCCCAGGGGCTGGTTGCGGAAGCTTCTGCGGCCAATATCTTCATCATGACCGGCAACCGGCTCGAGACGCCCTGTGTTTCCGACGGTGCCCTCGAAGGCATGACTCGTCGGACGGTGCTGGAGATCGGTCGGGAACTTGGGCTCGAACCGTGCGAGCGGAGCCTTGGCCGATTCGATCTCCTTGCCGCCGATGCCGCCTTCTATACCGGATCGCGCGCCGGACTGGTTCCGATTGCATCTCTGGATGGATCGCCCATCGACCAACGGGCACGGCCGCGGATTCGCGAGATTCAAACGCTCTTCGAGCAACGCTTGATCGAGCTTTCTGTTCCCGTCGCGTGAGGGCCGGGCAGGCTGGCGGCCGAGAGGCGCTATGGTTCTGCCATCGCGCGCGATCGCGTCATCCCCCGCAGTGCCGAATCGGTACTGACGCAACCTGAGTTGTCCCCGAGCCATTCCCGTCGAACGGTGCGGGCAGTCTTCGCGTATCCAGTCTGTGGATCGCTGCCCGCAAAGTCGGGAAAGCCGGAAAAAGGAGAGCATCGTGCGCTGGTCGAGCGCTTTCATTCCAACACTCCGGGACGACCCCGCGGACGCAGAAGCGATCTCGCACAAGTTGCTCGTGCGTGCAGGCTTCATGCGCCAATTGATGGCTGGGCATTATTCGATGACGCCGCTCGGTCTTCGGTCCTTGCGCAAGGTCGAGGCGATCGTGCGTGAGGAAATGGAAAAGATCGGCGCACAGGAGTTTCGACTTCCCTGCATGCACCCGCGTGAGATCTGGGAAAAGTCGGGACGCTGGGATTCGGTCGGCGAAGAGATGTTCCGGTTGCAGGATCGAAAGGGTGCAGACCTGGCACTTGGCATTACGCACGAAGAGATCTTCGCGCATCTCGCTGCGGAATTGCGCTCGTACAAGTCGCTGCCACAGATCTGGTATCAGTTTCAGGCGAAGTTCCGGGACGAGGCACGCCCCAAGAGCGGGCTGCTTCGGGTTCGGGAATTCACGATGAAGGATTCCTATACCTTCGATATCGATGACGCCGGGCTCGACCACTCCTTCAACCAACATCTGGAAGCCTATCGTCGGATCTTCAAGCGATTCGGATTCGATGTCGTCGCGGTCGAGGCGTCCTCGGGCGTGATGGGTGGCAATCAATCGATCGAGTTCATGCTGAAGAGTGATGCGGGCGAGGACTGGGTCGCCCATTGCGAGAAATGTGGTTATGCCGCGAATGTCGAGAAGGCGCAGAGTATCCTGCCCGAAATCGACGATGGTGACGGCTTGGCCGAGCCCGAGAAGTTTCCGACGCCGGGAATCAAGACGATCGATGAACTGGCAAAGATGGACGGGGGCGCCGAGGCTTCACGTCAGATCAAGACGCTCGTCTATGTCATCGACGGGAAGACTGTGTTGATCTTGTTGCGCGGAGATCACCAGCTCGCTGAGCAAAAGCTCATCGATCAGGTCGAGGCCGAAGCGATGCGCCCGGCCGAACCCGCAGAAATCAAGTCGGCGTTAGGCGCTTCGCCGGGAAGTCTTGGCGCAGTTGGAAAGGGCGAACTCTTTATCATTGCGGATGAGGCCTTACGAGGTCGCCGGAACATGGTGACGGGTGCGAACGAGGACGGCATTCATTTGCGCGGCGTCGAGATCGAACGCGATATCGACGTCAAGGCCTGGTTGGACTTGCGTGAGGTGTCTACGGGAGAGGGCTGTCCGATGTGTCAGACACCCTTTTCGGTTCACAAGACGATCGAAGTCGGCCATATCTTCAAGCTCGGGACGAAATACAGCGAAGCGATGGGCGCGTCCGTGCAAAATGAATCCGGCGCTTCGGTTCCGATTACGATGGGATCCTACGGCATCGGGCTCGAGCGGAATCTGGCCGCGGTCGTCGAGGCGAATCATGACGAGAATGGCATCTGCTGGCCGGTGAATATCGCACCCTATGAGGTCGTGGTGACCGTCGTGAGTCCCAAGGATGTCGAATGCCATGAAGCCGGGGAGCGCCTCTACGAGAAGCTCGGGGAGGCTGGCATCGAAGTGCTCATCGACGACCGGAAAGAGCGCCCGGGTGTGAAATTCAAGGATGCCGAATTGATCGGGATTCCCTACCGCGTGACGATCGGGCCCAAGGGCCTAGCAAACAACGTTTTTGAGCTTGTCCGGCGGGCTGATGGATCCAAGCGGGAACTGGCGATCGAGCACGCTGCGGAGACGATCATCGAAGCGGTGCTCGACGAGCGCTTCTAGCGAGTACGCGGCGTAAGGGATCCCAAGCAATCATGGGCGCAAAGAAGACGAGTAGCCCGCTGGTTCATCTCTTCGACGGCCACGTCTATATCTTTCGCGCCTACTACTCGCTTCCACCGATGAAGGCCTCGGACGGATCGCCTTGTAACGCGGCATACGGCTTTGCGAATACGCTGATCCGCTACATGACGGAAGAAGATCCGACGCACGTAGGCGTCTGCTTCGATGCGGACATGACCAGCTTTCGCAACGAGATCGAGCCCGAGTACAAGGCGCAGCGCGCAGAGACCCCGGAAGATCTCGAACCGCAATTCGATCTCTGCCATGAAATCTCGATCGCTCTTGGCTTCGCGACCTTCGAGCTCGAGAACTACGAAGCCGACGACCTGCTGGCGACGATCTGTAGTGAAGTCCTCTCTCGACGTGGGCGAGCTCGAATCGTGACGACGGACAAGGATCTTTGTCAGCTTGTGCGTGAAGACGGCCGAGCCGTCGTCTATGACCTGGCCAAAGAGAAGACCTACGACGCCGACGGTGTTCGCGAGAAATTTGGTGTCTCGCCGGATCAGATTCCAGACTATCTCGGTCTGGTCGGTGACACGATCGACAACCTGCCCGGCGTGCCTGGGGTCGGGCCGAAGTCTGCCTCGGCACTGCTGATTGTCTTCCCGACGATCGAGGCGATTCCCGACGACTTCGACGCGTGGTCCGAGGTCGAAGTGCGCGGGGCGCGCCGACTGCACGAACGAGTCATGGAACATCGACCTCGCGCGCTCAAAACGAAAGAACTCGCGACCGTCCTGCGCGCAGTTCCCGGTATCAAGCCCGGACTCAAAGAATTGGCCTATCGCGGCGCGGATCGCGAACGAACGGGCGAGCTCTTCGAGCGACTCGGTTGGAATCGAATCCGCGATCGGATCACGAAATGGCAGGATTAGGCGCAGGCCGTCCGCTGTGCTTGCGAGCGGCATAATGGGACGCACTCCGCACGAATCGAAGGCTCGGCTATTTACCCTGTCGAACGGATTGACCTCGCTGCGACTGCTGGCCGCGCCCTTTTTCTACTGGGCGATCGTCAACCAGAATTGGTGGTTGGCCTGCGCGCTCTTCTGGTTGGCGGTGGCGAGTGATGTTGTCGACGGTCGTATTGCCCGAGCACGAAATGAGACCTCGGCTTTCGGCGGAGTGCTGGATCATGGCAGCGATGCGACTTTCGTGGCCCTCGGCCATCTCGCGTTGGCCCGGAGCGGGACGACGCCGGACCTGCTGGCCATGTTGATCGTGGTGGCGTTTCTCCAATACGCCTTGGACTCGCGCATTCTATCGGGGCACACGCTGCGAGCGAGCTCGATCGGCCGTTGGAATGGCGTCCTCTATTTCTTTCCGCCCGGCATCCTCGTGACGCGTGAAGCCCTCGGTCTGGCGATTCCGCCGGATGCTTGGATCAAGGCGTTCGGATGGATCTTGCTCGTCTCAACGCTGATTTCAATGAGCGATCGCTTGCTCGGCGTGGCCCAGGCAATGCGTAGAGATCTGACTCGCCGTTAGACCCGCGGGTTGAATGCTACCCGCAACTTTCGCTTCGGTGACTGGTTCGATTCTGGTACAAACAAACGACGATCTGCGCCGGCGCCCGGGGATAGGCGGATCGAGTGGCGGCGGCATTCCGGCGGCCTGGGTCTGCGTTGGCCTGGTCAACTTTGGAGAAGACTTCGAAATGGGTTGGAAAACGAGTGTGAACGAGTCGGTGGCGCTCCGAGCGATCCGTCGGGTGCTTGCCGGGATCGGATTGGGCTTCTGTGTGGTTGGGGCGTTGCCCGTGCTCGCCGCACCATCCTTTCTCGCCTTCGAGAGCGGCCCGGTCAGGCCGATGGCCCTCTCCCCTGATGGCAAGAATCTCTATGTCGTGAACACGCCGGATGCGCATCTCGAGGTCTACAGCGTCTTCCCAACGGGAATGATTCGCTCTCACTCGATTCCCGTCGGACTCGAGCCAGTCGCCGTCGCCGTTCATCCGTCTGGACTGATCTTCGTCGTCAATCATCTCTCGGACAGCGTGAGCGTCATCGATCCGGTCACGCGCCGCGTAGAGCGAACCCTGTTGGTCGGCGACGAGCCGCGGGACATTCTCTTTGCAGGTCCGTCCGATTCTCGGGCCTTCATCACGACTGCGCATCGAGGCCAGCATCGGACCGATCCGTCAATCGCCCTTGTAGCGGGTGCGGGCGATCCGCAGCTGACGACGGAGGGGGTTGGTCGAGCGGATGTGTGGGTTTTTGATGTTGGCAACCTCGGGTCGGCGATTGGCGGCACGCCCTTGCAGGTGCTCTCCTTCTTTGGCGATACCCCACGCGCGCTCGCGCGGTCGGCGGATGGAACGAGGGTCTGGGTCGCAATTCATTTTTCGGGCAACAAGACTGCCGCCATCAATGAAGCCTTCGTCTGCGATGGATTCAGCCAGGATACGGGCTGCATAATAGGCACTGTGGTTCCGGCGCCGGGCGGCGTGCCTGGTCCCTCGCAAAACTTCGAGGGATTTCAGGCGCCCGAGGTCGGACTGATCGCACAAGCGGACTCGCAGGGCGTGTTCCGGGATGTGCTTGGTCGCGATTGGGATCTCTTCGTGCGATTTGATCTGCCCGATCTCGATGTCTTCGAGATCGATACGACTACCTTGATGCAAACACAGGCACATTCCGGAGTGGGCACGACCCTCTTCAACATGATCGTCAATCCGACGAATGGCAAGATCTACGTATCGAACACAGACTCTCGGAATCTGACGCAATTCGAGGGGCCAGGAATTTTCGCAGGGTCGACAGTCCAGGGCCGACTCGCCGAATCTCACATAACAGTGATCGACGGAACGACCGTCAATCCGCGTCACCTGAACAAGCATCTTGACTACGGAGCATTGGCTGGAACGCCGGCCTTCGATCCGAATGCCAAAGATCATAGTCTCGCGACGCCGCTCGAGATGGCCCTTTCCTCGGACGGAGCGACGCTCTATGTCAGTGCTTATGGTTCAAGCAAGATTGGCGTCATCCCGACCGCTGCACTGGAAGACGATAGCTTCGATCCCGTTGCTCTGAGCTCAGGCTATATCGATGTCACGGGTGGCGGGCCGGCCGGTCTGATTCTCGATGAGGCCAATGATCGACTCTTCGTCTACACGCGTTTCGACAACGGCATTTCGACCATCGACTTGAACACGGGACTCGAAAAGTTTCACTTCAACTTTCCCAATCAGGAGCCCTTCGCAGTCGTCGACGGTCGTCCCTTTCTCTATGACGCGCAGCTGACTTCTGGAAACGGCGAAGCCTCGTGCTCTTCGTGTCATATCTTCGGCGACCTCGATCATCTCGGATGGGATCTCGGAAATCCGGACGACATCTTGAAGTCGAACCCCATGACGATCCTGGGTGGTGTTCCGGCACCACCGGGTCTGAACGGCGTTGGTCAGACCGACGTCTTTCACCCGATGAAGGGACCCATGACGACCCAGACGCTGCGAGGGATGCAGAACGGGGGTGCCATGCATTGGCGTGGGGATCGCTCGAATGGCTTCTTCGGGATGGATGCGACGAATGAAGATCAATCGTTTCGCAACTTCATCGTCGCCTTCGAGGGACTGGTTGGACGGGACGGCCTGATTTCGAATGTCGATATGCAACGTTTTGCCGACTTTGCCCTCTCGCTGGTGCTTCCGCCGAATCCGGTTCGCCCACTCGACAACCAGCTCGGGGCCGCTGCCGCTGCGGGTCGTGCCTTCTATAACCAGACACCCGTCGATGCTGGTCTGACTTGCGAGTTCTGCCACAGCCTCGATGCGAGCCAAGGCTTCTTTGGCACTGGGAAATTTTCGAGCTTCGAGGGCAATTCGCAAATCTTCAAGATTCCGCAGCTTCGGAACATGTACACGAAGGTCGGGATGTTTGGTCTGCTCGCTCCCTTCGGTAGCGGCACGGCCGTCACTGGTGATCAGATCCGCGGCTTTGGATTCGCGCATGATGGTTCGGTCGATACGCTTTTTCGCTTCGTTGCCAGCGCAGCATTCAGCTTTCCGACCGAGGCCGACGAGCGCAACAGCGAAGCCTTCATGCTGCAATTCGACAACGACCTGGCTCCGATCGTCGGGCAGCAGATCACCCTCGATGCGACCACGGGTGCGACCGTTGGACCGCGTATCGACCTGATGATCGCGCGGGCTTCGGCCACGTTTACTTCGCTTCTACTTGATGGCGTGACGACCGAATGCGAACTCATCGTCAAAGGAATGGTGGCTGGATCACCGAAGGGTTGGACGCGACTCCCGAGCGGCATGTTCCAGGCCGACGATGACCCGAGCCAGGCGGCGTTGTTGTCCGACGCATCGCTTCGCGCGCTGGCGACGACCGAAGGGGCACTGACGTATTCCTGCGTCGCGCCGGGCTCTGGCATCCGAATGGGTATCAACCGCGATCTGGACACCCTCCTGGACGGTGAAGACAATTGCCCGGGTTATGTGAATGATGCTCAGACGGATACCGATATGGACGGGCTAGGCGATCCATGCGATCCGACGCCGCTACCCGAGCCAACCCTTGCCTTGGGCCTGACGATAGGCGTCTTCACGTTGTCGCAGATGCATCGGTCTCGGCGCCGTCGAAAAGTTCGCTATTCGCTCGCCGGATGAAGAGCAAGCCGATTGCGGCGTTGAAGAAGATGAAGAAGTTGTGTTGAACGAAACCGAAGGTCGCCATCTCGCCCTCGTTTCCGGGGAAGAGCACGACCCAGAGCGTGATGGCGACGGTCCGCATAGGGCCTGGCGTGGCCGCACCGAAAAAAATCACGGGTAGGTAGCCGAGCATCTGGCCGTAACTGGCCTCCACGCCAAAGAGCTGCAACGTATTCGTGTAGACGAAGACGGCGGCGAGTAATGCTGGGGAACGCAGCAGGATGATCGTCAGGTAACGAAGTCCGCCCGCTTCGCGAAAGCTCTTGAAGAGCGGCCGTTCGCGAAGAGCCGTGCCCTTCCCGAGTGGCCCGCGAAAGAAAAGCAGCCAAGCGACGAGGAAGATCGTTGCGCCACCTGCAATCATGGGAATGAACCTGAAGACTTCGGGTAGGTCGTGCCGCATGAAAGCCCAGCCGACTGTGGCCCATGCCAGGAGATAGTAGAACTCGCAGAACATGATGAAGATCATGCTCGAACCGACTTCCCAGCCCGGTACCCGGTAGCGTCTATTCAGATAGAGGCCCATCGCGCCCTTGCCGACCTGTTCGTTGATGATCGACAGGATGTAGCTGCTGCCACGAATGGGCAGGATGTCGAGGTAGCGCAGTGGGGTGTTGAACCAGGAGATGACTCGCCACACGACCAGGGAGTCGATCAGGAAGAAGAAAATTGAATAGGGGACCATCAGCGCCAGCCATCGTCCCCAGGAAACGCGACTGAAGATCGCGCTCAGATACTCGACCAGGCCGAGGCCTTCGCGCGCGGCGCCGCCCGAAAGCTTCGTATAGAGGTAGTAGAAACAAACGATCGTGATCGCCCAGGGTAGTAGCTGCTGCCAGAGTACGGGACCGCGGCGTGCCTTCGACGGGCTCGATTCTCCGTCGCTTTCCGTACTCGAATTGCTCGTGTCGTTCATCGGTGTGACTCACTTTCGGGTCCGAGAAGATCGCGCAGGGTCGTATCGAGAGGGGTTAGTTCGATTCCCAGGATTTTTGAGAATCTCTCTGGATCGACGCGATCGTCGTGTTGAAGAATGTCGAACATGGCCGGGGTAATCGGAGGGCTCGGCAGAATCTTGTCGAGGACACCCACAGCGAAGCGCGCCAGCGCCAGGGGCATCGAGCGGACCTTCGGCTCATTCTGCCAGAGTCGCCCAACACGAAGAACCAGATTGCGATGGGAAAGACACTCCGGCCCGCCGGCATCGAGCGAAAGGTCGCGACCGCGCTCCGCAGTGCAAGCAGCAAGAATCGCGCGAATGACGTCTCGGGCATCGATCGGCTGTTGCAAAGTTCGACCCCCGCCGATCAAGCGAACGGACGTCGATCGGGCTTGTTTGCGAAGGGAGTGTGAAGCGGGGTCGTCACCACCGATCACCATGGGCACCCGTAGAATCGTGGCCGGGACGCGATCGTCGAGCAGTATCGATTCCGCGCGCCCTTTCGAGGCGAGACATGGATTGTTCGAATCTGGCGAAGAGCCGAGGATCGAGAGATAGACGATTCGTTCGAGGCCTGCGCGACTCGCGGCGAGAGACAGAGCGTGGCAAGTCTGCTCGTGGGCCTCGACATAGCGTGTGCCCGGCATTTCCTTGATGATGCCAACCAGGTGAATGACGCACCGCGCACCGCGTAACGCTGCCTCCATCTGGTTGGGGCTCGTGTAGTCGACGATCTCGATTTCTGGCGAAGGTTCGATCCCCGCATTCTCGATCGTCCTTTTGGCGCGTTCGGAACGAACGAGTGCGCGAACGGTAGGCTGAGAATCCGCTGCCAGTTTCGCCAACAGTGCGCGACCGAGTTGGCCATTGGCGCCGGTGACAACGATGCCTTTATGAGAGATGTCCACCTTCGAACGATACCGCCTTCTCGTCGTGTCGCCGAAGCAGTTGCGCGGAAACCGCCGCGGCGGCAGTCAGCAGAATGAGCCATCCGGCAAGAGAGGCGAATGCGACGGGCAGTCCGACGTCCGCAGCCACGCGGCCCGTGATCCACGGTACGATGAAGCCGCCGGCGGAACCCAGGCCGCCAGCCAGCCCCAGAGCGGTCGCCGGCGAAGCGGGCAAGGTCCTTCCGGCGAGACCGATCATGATGGGAAAGACGCCGCCGAGAAAAAGCCCGACCGCGGCCATCGCGAATTCCGCCGACCCGAAGAGGTTGAATTCGAAGGCCAGGAGCATCGCTGCTGCGGAGGCGGCGAGCAGCGAAGTCGTTCCGGCCCCCGGCGATCGCGGTGAGAGGCCGGCGGCGAGCCGCCCGACGAGCAGCCCACCCCAGAACGCACTGATCGTTCGGGCTGCCCGAGCAGCCGGTAGACCGAGGTCCGTCGTCGCATGGTCGACGATGAAGATCGTGAGTGCGGATTCGACACCGACATAGGCGAAGGTCGCGACGCAGATCACGATCAGGGAGAGTCGATTCGACCGGTGCAAAGACGCGCCGTGCTCTGCCGGATCCCGCGTCGTCGTCTTCTCGGCAGCCGTGAATCCAGTCTTGACGAAGCAGGCCGCGAGGATGAGAGGCAGATGGAGCAAGCCGGCCGCGCGAAAGGTTTCATACCATTCGAGAGATCCTGATTCGCGTACGAAATCGATCAGCAGTGGAACGACGCAGGCGGCAAGCGGGGCGCCCGAGTGAATGAAGAGCAGTCGCCGGCCCGCGGTCTCGGGGAATTCTTCGACCACGATCGCATTGAGCACCGTTTCGTAGAAACCGGCGCCGAGGCCGATTGCGATCATGTGAAAGACGAGACGTTGATAGGTCGTGTTCGGACCGAGGGTGGCGGCGGCAACGATCACCACCAGGCAGGACGCAAGAAATAGCGGCCGACGCGGAAAACGGTCACTGATCGGGCCGGCCGCGACGATGCCCACACCCAGGCCCAAGGAGAGCATCGAGCCGAGTAGCCCAAATTGAGCGTAGTCGAGCCCGAGATCGGAAATGATCTCCGTCGCATTCGCGCCAAAGAGCACGAGCAGCGTTCCGAAGGCGAGAAAGGAAGCGGTGGCCAGACCGGTCAACGACTCAGCCGTCTACATCATGTTCAATTCGAGTCGAGCCGCATCGGACAACATGTCCACGCTCCAAGGCGGATCCCATACGAGATCGAGGGATACGTCAGTCACGCCGAGTACATTGCGAACTTTATCCTCGACCTCGGGTGGGAGAGTCTCGGCGACCGGACACATCGGCGTCGTCAGTGTCATCGTGACATGGACCTCGCCATCATCCGCGACGTCGACCCCGTAGATCAAACCGAGTTCATAGATGTCCACGGGAATCTCGGGATCGAAGATCGTCTTGAGTGTGGCAATGATCCGATCGCGGATCTGCAACGCCGGGCTCAGTCCCATGTCCTCTGTTCGCTCATCAGTCGTTTCGGACTGCCTTGGTTCGCCGTCATTCTCTTCGTCGTTCATCATTCTCGCCTTGCTCTAGTCGCTGTGTAGGTCGGTTGTGCAAATCCGGTTCGAGCCGGTCATTCGGTTTTCGCAGTATCGCCTTCATCATCCAGGGCCGCCTGCAGTGCGTGCCAGGCCAGGGTCGCGCATTTGACGCGCATCGGATATTCACGAACACCCGAGAAGACCGCGAGCTTGCCGAGCCCCTCGGTTTCCGCCGGGCTGCTAGGCGAAGAGGTGACGAGTTCGTGAAAGTGATCGAAGTCGGATTGGACTTCGCGGATCGATTTGCCCTTCACGAAATCGGTCATCAATGAAGCCGAGGCCTTCGAGATGGCACAGCCAGATCCTTGAAAGGTCACTTCTTCGACGATGTCATCCGAGTTGACTCGGGCGTAGAGTGTGAGTTCGTCGCCGCAAAGCGGGTTGTGGCCGTCCGCTTCGTGATTGGCATCATTGAGAACGCGGAAGTTTCTCGGCTTCTTGTTGTGTTCCAGGATGACTTCCTGGTAGAGCTCGCGAAGATCATCCATTAACGAAAGAGCTCCTGTGTTTTCCCGAGAGCGGCAATCAACTGGTCGACGTCGCCCGGAGTGTTGTAGAAGGCAAACGAGGCGCGTGCGGTCGCCGGTACGCCCATTCGCTTCATGAGAGGTTGCGCGCAATGATGTCCGGCCCGAATCGCGATGCCTTCGCCGTCGAGAATCGTTCCGATGTCGTGGGGGTGCGCATCCTCGAGAACGAATGAGATGACAGCGGCTTTCTCCTTCGCCGTCCCGATGATTCGCAGACCGGGAATCTGCTCCATCCGTTCCGTGGCGTAGGCGAGGAGCGTCTGTTCGTAGGCCGCGATCTGGTCCATGCCGATCGCTTCGAGATAGTCGATGGCTGCGCCCAGGCCGATTACAGAAGCGATGTCGGGCGTACCGGCTTCAAATTTTTGTGGGACCGGCGCAAACGTCGTGCCTTCAAAAGAGACGCTTTCGATCATGTCGCCCCCGCCGAGAAATGGTGGCATCGCCTCGAGCAGTGGGAGCCGTCCGTAGAGCACGCCGGCGCCGCTCGGCCCGAAAACCTTGTGGCCCGAGAATACGTAGAAATCACACCCGAGTGCCGCCACATCGACCGGTTGATGTGGGGCTGCCTGGGCACCATCGACCAGCGTCGTGATGCCTCGCTCCCGGGCGAGCGCCGTGAGTTTCGAGACCGGGTTGATCGTACCGAGCGCGTTCGAGACTTCGCTGAAGGCGAGCAATTTTGTACGCGGTCCGAGCAGGCTTTCGACGTGTTCGAGGTCGAGTGTTCCTTGGTCGGATATCGCTGCGACGCGAATTTTCGCGCCACATCTTTGTGCGAGCATCTGCCAGGGAACGATATTCGCATGGTGTTCCATGATCGTAAGGACGATTTCGTCCCCGCTTTTGATTTCCTGTTCGGCCCAGGTCCTTGCTACGAGGTTGATTCCCTCGGTTGCATTGCGGACGAAGATCACTTCGCGTGGATCCCCTGCGCCGATGAAGCGTGCGACTCGAGAGCGGACGTCTTCGTAGCGCTGTGTTGCTTCAGCCGATAGTTGATAGACGCCACGATGGATATTCGCGTAGTGCGCGGAGTAGAAATCGCTCATCGCATCGATCACGGCTCTTGGCTTTTGTGCGCTCGCAGCACTGTCGAGGTAGACGAGTCGGTGGCCGCGCATCTCGGTCTCGAGAATCGGAAAGTCCTTGCGAATCGTTTCGATATCGAAGGTCATGAGCCGGACCGGCCCGCTTGATCGGTCAGGCTGTAGAGGGCGTCGTCGACGTGGGCTTTGGCGGCGGTGCGGAGTTCCTCGTTCTCGATGCGAGCGATCACGCCATGGGCGAATGCGCCCGTCAACAGGCGCCTTGCGCTTTCGACGTCGATGCCCCGGGCACGTAGGAAGAAAAGCGCGTCGGCATCTAGTTGGCCGATCGTCGAGCCGTGGCTGGCTCGGATGTCGTCCGCATAGATCTCGAGTTGCGGCTTCGTGTCGATGGTCGCGCGGTCCGAGAGCAGAAGATTTGCATTGGACTGTTTTGCGTCCGTTTTCTGCGCGCCCGGTCGGACCAGGACGCGGCCTCGGAAGACCCCCTTTGAATCGTCCGCGAGGACGCCCCGATACTCTTCGTCGCTCGTGCATCGTTCGGCGACATGGTCGACGGTCGTGAAATGATCGAGATGCGCGCTGTTTCGTCCCAAGAAGAGCCCGCACAATTTCGTTTGCGCGTCGGGTTCGGCCAGGGTGACCGCCAATTCGCTGCGGAGCAGTCCGTCGCCCACCGAGATTACGTGGGAGTCGAAGGTCGCGTTCTGTTCGAGTCGCGCGTGCACACTACTGAAGTGGATGCGGGAGGCGTCTTCGGATTGAACTTCGAGCGACTCGACGTGTGCGCCTTCGGCGAGATGGAATTCGGCGACATAGGCCGAGAAGCCCGGTGCTGGATTTGCAGATCGATGCTCTTGTAGCAGGGTCATCTGGCTGCCCTTCTCCGCGATGACGAGTAGGCGGGGAAAGGATGCTGAATTCGAGGACGCGTCCGAGTCTCGATCGGAGCCCGTAGAAATGAAGCGCAGTCGGATGGGTTGTTCGACGCGTACGTTCGGTGCGATCGTGATGACCGCGCCGTCCGAGAGAAAGGCCGTCTGCAATGCGACGAGCGGTTCAGTCTTCAGGTCGGTCAGCGAGCCGAGTCGACCGTCGAGGAGCTCGGGTTCGCTCGTGAGGACCTCGGCCAGGGAGAGGGCACGAACGCCGGCGGGAAGATTCGTCAGCTGCGAAGCGGACGGATCGAACTCGCCGTCGATGAAAACGAGCGTTGCGGCGCCATCCAAATCAGCGTGATCGCCGAACGAATTGTCGGCGCTCGCCTGTCCACGTCGCCCGACGCGGACAAACTCCATTTTCGCGAGCGGCGCGAAGTTGGTGCCCTTCCACTCCTCGAGGCGGCGAGTGGGAATGCCCTGTTCTTCGAATGAGGCGAACGCATCGCGTCGGAGGGATTCGATCCACTCGACGGCGTCCCCGGATCGTGACTTCACCAGCGAGTCCCGCCACAGATGGCCAAGGGACTGGAGTGCAACGCTCATGCCGAAGCTCCCTCGCCACCCTCGAGCCAGCCATAGCCCTTGGCTTCGAGTTCGAGCGCGAGTTCCTTGCCTCCGGAACGAATGATCCGACCGTTCGACAGAACATGGACATGATCCGGTACGACGTAATCGAGCAGTCGCTGATAGTGCGTAATGACGAGCATCGCACGGTCGGGGGAACGCATCTGATTGATCCCGTTCGCAACCGTTCGAAGCGCGTCGATGTCGAGTCCAGAATCAGTTTCGTCCAGAATGCAGAAGCTGGGTTCGAGCAGCAGCATCTGGAGAATTTCGTTGCGCTTTTTCTCGCCGCCGGAGAAACCCTCGTTGATCGCCCTGGACATCATCTCTTCGGGCATCTCGACGAGCTTCATCTTCTCGCGCAGCATCGTCAGGAAGTCGAAGCCGTCGAGTTCCTCCAGGCCGCGATGGCTACGCATGGCGTTCACGGCTGTGCGCAAGAAGTAATTGTTCGCGACGCCAGGAATTTCGACGGGGTATTGAAAGGCCAGGAAGACGCCTTCTCTCGCGCGAATTTCGGGATCCATTTCAGCCAGGTTCTTGCCACGGAACGAAATCTCACCCTCGGTGATTTCGTATCCGGGTTTTCCAACGAGAACGTTCGAGAGGGTGCTCTTACCCGAACCGTTCGGCCCCATGACGGCATGGATTTCGCCGGCACGGATCTCGAGATCGATGCCACGCAGGATGGGGGTTTCTCCGGCGTTGGCGTGGAGATTGCGGATGCTGATGATGATTTCCGGGTCGTCTTTTGCGGACATCGATTCTTTCCTGTTGCTCAACCGACCGCGCCTTCGAGGCTCACGGACAAAAGGTTCTGGGCTTCGACGGCGAATTCCATGGGCAGTTCTCGGAGAACTTCCTTGCAAAAGCCGTTCACGATCATCGAGATCGCATCCTCTTCGCTCATGCCACGTTGGCGGCAAAAGAAGAGTTGGTCGTCGCTGATCTTCGAGGTCGTTGCTTCGTGTTCAACTTGTGCAGTCGGGTTGCTGGCTTCGAGGTATGGGAAGGTGTGTGCCCCGCATTGGTCGCCCATGAGCAAAGAATCGCATTGGCTGTAGTTGCGCGCGCCGAACGCTTTCGGTCCCATGCGTACGAGTCCGCGGTAGCTCTGCTCGGCATGGCCAGCACTGATGCCCTTCGAAATGATCGTACTCTTCGTATTGCGCCCGATATGGATCATCTTGGTTCCGGTATCGGCTTGTTGTCTATGATTCGTCATCGCAACGGAATAGAACTCGCCGACGGATTCATCACCGATCAGGAGACACGAAGGGTATTTCCAGGTGATCGCAGAACCCGTCTCGACCTGGGTCCAGGAAATTTTGGAGCGAAAGCCGCGGCACGCTCCGCGCTTTGTAACGAAGTTGTAGATGCCGCCCACGCCGTTCGCGTCGCCGGGATACCAGTTCTGGACGGTCGAGTATTTGATCTCTGCGCGATCGAGCGCGATCAACTCGACGACGGCAGCATGCAATTGGTTTTCATCGCGCTGTGGCGCGGTGCAGCCTTCGAGGTAGCTGACGTAGGCGCCCTCGTCCGCCACGAGCAGGGTCCGCTCGAACTGACCCGTACCGGCCGCATTGATCCGAAAATAGGTCGACAACTCCATCGGGCATCGCACGCCCTTTGGAATGTAGGCGAAGGAGCCATCACTGAAGACCGCGGCATTCAGACAGGCGTAGAAATTGTCGGAATAGGGCACGACGGAGCCAAGGTATTTCCGGATCAGGTCGGGGTGGTTTTGAACAGCCTCGGAAAACGAGCAAAAGATGATGCCTTGTGTCTCGAGTTCAGCCTTGAAGGTCGTAGCGACGGAAACGCTGTCGAAGACGGCATCGACGGCGATTCCGTTCAAGCGTTTTTGCTCGAGCAGTGAGATCCCGAGTTTTTCGTAGGTCGCCAACAGCTCGGGATCGAGCTCGTCGAGGCTTTCGATTTGCTTGATCTGTTTGGGGGCCGAGTAATAGACGATCTCATCGAACTCGATCTTCGGATAGCTCACCTTGGCCCAGGCGGGTTCCGCCTCGCCGGAGGCCAACATTTCGCGGAAACGATGAAATGCCTTGAGCCGATACTCGAGCAGCCATTCTGGTTCCTTCTTTTTCGACGAAATCAGGCGCACGACCTCTTCGGTCAAACCGGGATCGGCACGATCTTCTTCAATGTCGGTCACGAAGCCATACTGATAGTCCTGGCTCGCGATCCGCTCGAGTTCCGGATTGGCGTTCGTCGCTTTTGATTCTTGCATGGGCATCGCTACTCGTTCACCTCGACCCGAGAGTCGACCTTCTGGCTAGTTGTTGGACTTGCTGATCTTGTCGTTGTTCTTGTCGCCGTCGCCGTTCAGCTGGGTACCGGATTCCGAATAAAGAGCATCTCGCCCCTCGATCTGAAGCATCTTGCGAAGATCGGCGAAGACCGGACTCGGGGCCCCGTACACGAGATCCGCGAGTGTGATGTCTTCGAGTGCCTGTTCGACGACTCGGCTGATCATTTGCCACGGTTGGCGAACCGCACACATCGTTTCGTGCTCGCATAACGCGGGCCCGATTGCACAATCCGTCAAACCGACGGGGCCTTCGAGCACGCGAATCATTTCAGCGACCGTCAACTCTTCGGGCTCGCGCGCCAGTCGATAGCCACCCTTCGAGCCGCGATGCGAAACGAGAAGACCTTCTTTAGCGAGCGCCTTGAGGACCTTGCTCACCATTGGGACCGGCAGTTCCGAGTGGGCTGCGAGATCCCGAGCATTCTGGGGCTCAGCACTCGAATCTCGCGCCAATCTGGCGAGCAGCACGATTCCGTAGTCAGTCATCTTGCTGAGTTTGAACATCGATGGATTCCCTAGGGGCATTCGACTGTCGGGTGGGCCGAAGGAAGCGGAAACTATATCGGACCAATGTGGTCCTGTAAATACGGTACGGAAACTGTCCGATATCTACAAAATGCCTCTAACTACTTGGAAATGAATGCCTATATCCATTCTCTCTGATTCATCCCTCACGCGTCGCTGACCCTCGAGTCTGCAATCGGCCTTCTCCCGCGCTGGCTGGGGCCGCCCGGTCGCTTCAGCCAGTCCGGGCTCCCCACGCGATCGAGTGTCCAGGTTGGTCTCTAGCGTGGCAGTCTCCAGCCATGGCGAAACTCTTCATCTTTGCGGGGCTGCCCGGTACCGGGAAGTCAACGTTGTCCAAGCTGCTGGCCAAGAATTTCAACGCAACGCATCTGCGGATCGACACGATCGAGCAGGCACTTCGCGATGTCTGCAATCTCGACGTCGAAGGGGAGGGTTATCGAATCGCCTATCGGATTGCTGCCGACAATCTGGGGATGGGAACCGCCGTCGTGGCGGATAGCTGTAACCCGATCGAACTCACCCGGACGGAATGGGAGGACGTTGCCCTGGACACGGGCTCCCGGTTCTTCCATATCGAAGTCATTTGCTCAGATCCGGTCGAGCATCGGCGACGGATCGAATCCAGGCGTGCAGATATTCCCGGGTTGAGCCTTCCTAGTTGGCGTGATGTCCTGGAGCGAGAATACCATCCATGGTCGAGGGCCAGGACTACAATCGATACCGCCCATCGTTCCGAGCAGGATTGCCTCAACGCATTGTTAGTTGAACTAGCGAAACTATTCGAGGGACGGTGAACATTGGTATAGGTTCAAGAGCGAATCGGCGACCGGGTGAAGGGCGAGTCACTCACGAGCTATTGATAGACGGGCGAGGAGGGAGCCGGCTCTCCCAGTCGCCGATCGAGGCCTCCGGGTGGCGAAACGATCAGCGTCAATCTAGCCGCATCCCTTCGTTCGTCCACAGATCGGATACGACCTCCGTCGGTCGCGATGCAGTCTCCAGACCTCATCAACACGCGACGGTTTCCAACCAATAGACAGAGCGATCCCCGTTCAACCAATACGATTGCACGTTGCGTCAGGTCGAGATCGATGTCGGGTAGTGCCTCACGCGGGGCAAGATCGAAATGCCAGACGCCGATCTTCGGTTCCCGCTGAGCTTCGTCGCTTCGAAGCATGGTCGAATCTGCCGAATCAGTCGCGGCTCCGGCGACCTCATGTCGATCTCGAATCAGTTCGTCGGGTCGTCGCCCCAGGCCGCAAGCGATCTTTAGGAAGACCGAAATCGTCGGCACCATCTGCGAAGACTCGACTTTGTGAATCGTGCTTGCGGCGACGCCGCTTTCCGTCGCCAATTTTTGAAGCGTCATATGATCGTCGGTGCGGCACGTGCGAATCCGATGGGCCATGTCATGCAGTGCCCTGCGTGTATCGAACATCGCTTGATGCCTCGCTCTGTCAGCCGAATCGCTTCGTGACAGCATACGGGATAGCGAAGCAAGAATGTTCGGGTCCCCCTCGATTCAAGGCGAGAGGTCGGGTCCCTGATCGATTTGATCGTTACGTGATCGATCGGATCGCTCGACTTCTTCTGACGTGTCGCCAGACGAACATTTCAGATCAGGTGTACTTTTCGGACTGAACGAAACGCGCCATGGGGGTGAATAGAGGCATTCCGTCGTGGGGCCAGTCGATTGGTGGAGTTTGAAGCCGCCCCGGCGCCGTTAGTCGCGAAACGCCCATGCGTTGGAGGCAGCCGGCCAGGTCGCGCATTTCCTGCCGTGAAAATCCAGCCGATGCGACGTTCGATAAATGGCCAGAGAAGGGCGCGAGCGCCTCTTCTAGCAGGTCGATCGACGCCACCGGCATCAAGCGAATGAAGCGGTGTAGCGGGGCGGGACGGGGGTCCGTGCTGGCTTCGAGCACGACGACCGAGGTGACCCCTTCGCATAACGCCGCCGCTCCGCCGGCCGCTCTCATACGCGCTTCGGCTACTTCATTGGCATGGCTGGCGCGAACCGATGTCGTTAGAGCACCTCGGGGCATGCGCTGATCGAGGTTCTCGAGCGCACTGGCCAAGGCGGTCGCAATCGTCTCGTTCGTGGACGGGGACAGCCCGACCAGATAAAGAACGACGGGAGACAAACATCCCAGTTGATCCCAGCGAGCGACATCGAGTGCAAACGCTTCGCCGATTCCCTGGATGGAGTCCTCGGTTTCGGAAACCCGGGGCCCGATGACTCCGATCGAAAACTGGTGTCCGTAGCCGACGAAGCGCTGGCTTGGAAGAAGTCGATTCGAAATGGATCGAATGGTTTCATCCGACCCGGTCGCAACGACGCAGGGCGCTGTGAGCAATTCATTGAAGGCGAGGTCTTCGCTCGCAAAGGAGATCGGTTCGAAGGCCGCCGCCAGAATTCCACTCCGTGCTTCGAGCGAGCGCTTGAGGAGCCCGGCCGTGACCGGGTCGGCCGAGGTCTGGCGCAACATGACGGGTGATCCCAGAATCAAGGGCAGGAGCCCGCTCAGCAGCGTCGGCATCGGAATCCCGCCTCCCGCAAGAACGGCAGTCCAGGCAAAGGGCGAGAGCGAGAGCGAATCCGACTGCAGCACGGGGGCGAGTTCGCGCATCGCCGCTTCCACCAGCCGCTCCGGCTTCCAGGCACGAAGCGCCGAGTCGAGTCCTTCACGAATCGTCTCTTCGCGCAGCGGAGAGTGCTCCGAAAAGGTCGCGATCAGCTCGCGCCGCCAAGAAGAATTCGCACCGGTCCAGTCCTCGAGAACCAACCGTACTGCGCGCAATCGCTCCTCTAGGCTCATCGAGCGCAAACCCTCTCCAGCCACGACGATTCGCCCGATGGCCACGCGCACTTGCTCCGCCATATCGTCCGGCCATTGGATCTCGATTTCCGTCATCGGGAATCGCCTCGACCGATCGTAGAAGCCGACCCGGCGCCGACCCTCTTGGACGACGCATCGAGCATGATGTCTGTGGCGATCGAGCAGCCTCTTTGTTCGGCGCCCTCGAAGCGACCTAGCACGGAGAAACCGATTTCGTCGCCCTCTTCGTTACGAACGATCCGGCCGAGGTCGGCGGTCTGGATCGCTGCGACACTGCCGGTATTGGCCAGATCATGGATGACAATCATGCCCGTCTCTTCGGCTGCGACATCCTTTTGGGTCGTTGGGTCGATGATCCGGACGCGGGTCCAGGGAGGCGCGAGTTTGCGACGCGGGCCCGAGGGATCGACGGCAGTCGAATCGTAGAATTGACTGCCTAACTCCGTCATTCCGTATTGATTGATGATGCTCGTTTCTGGAAGATCGAACCGCGTGGCCAGATCTGCGCGTAGATCCTCCGCCGGTACTTCCCGGCTCCGCCCCTTGAAACCCCCGGTTTCCATCACCCGAGATCCAGTCGGCAACGACCAGATACCCGACCTGGTCGCGGTCGTTGCATCGAGAAAGTGAACGAAGGCAAACGAGGTTCCGAGTAGCAGAAGCGGCGTGGCGCCCTCCTCCGCCTGGCGCACTGCACGCTGGAGCGCGTCGAGATCGAGCTGCCCGTCGCGCAGATCGAAGCCGCTGGTCGGGCCTCCTTCGCTTGCACGAAGGGTCTCGAACATATGTGTGAGAGATGAATCTGAAGCCTCCTCTGGCGGGGGGGCCAGGAATCGCATCGTCGGCTGCTGCCCGGTCAGATGGATGAGAAAATTCTCTCGCAGACTACTGAGCAGCGAAGCTTCATAGAACTGCAAGGTGTCGAGATGAAGTTGTCCACGACGGTCAGACGATGTTCCGCTGGTGCGAAAGGTCTTGGTTGTCTCCGCGAGGTCGAAGCAGCAGAGATCGAACTCCTTGAAGGCGCCGGTCGGGACGGCTGGGATGTCGGCGTATTGCTCGACCGTCGCGGGTGTTCGCTCGAGTGATTCACAGAATCGCGCGTAGGGCGGACAGGCCTCGAATTGAAAGCGAAAGAGCGCGAGTGCGAGCCGTTCGAATCGCGCGTCGTCGCGGGAACTCGTACACCCCCCCGACGTGGCCCTCGCCCAGGGCGATTCCTCGATCCAGTCCAGTACCGCGCTTTCGATCTCCGCCCGTTGCGCTTGTGCCTTCATCGGATGGCTCGGCCGCCTCGGCCACTGACACTCTTCAGGTGTTCCGCAATCTCCGTGCAAGCCGAGTAGAGTTCGTCGTGGCCAACAACCAGGGGCGGCGTCAGCGATAGGACGCGGCCGTCTTCGCCCGAAGGCAGCAACACATAGCCTCTCGAAAGAAGTGCCGTGCTCGCTGTGAGCGAAATCTCTGGGCTGGTGCATTCGATGCCGATCATCAATCCGAGTCCACGCACTTCTTCGACCGTGTCCACCCCCGCCAGTTGTTGGCGCAGCGTTCCGAGCGCCATCTTGCCGAGCTTGCGTGCCCGCTCCGCGAGCTTCCAGCGCTGCGCAATGGCCAGCGAAGCCAGGGCCGCCGCGCAACTCGTCGGATGTCCGAGAAAAGTCTGCGTATGAAGGGCCTCACCTTCGGAGAGAGGCCAGGCGTCGAAAACGGAGGCGAGCCCGATGCAAGCCGAAATCGGCATTCCCGAGGCCAATCCCTTGCCGACGCAGAGCAGATCGGGGATCACGGATTCATGATTGCAGGCGAAGACCTCGCCGGTTCGGCCAAAGCCGGTATAGATTTCGTCCGCGATCAGAAGCCAACCCTGTTCGTCACAGATGGTTCGCAAGCCGCGCATGAATCCTGCTGGCGGAACGCGCTCGCCACCACGCCCCTGCACGGGTTCGACTAACACAGCACCGATCTCTCGAGGGTTGATGCCGCCCTCGCCCCGTGTGACGCCGGCGACGCTCTCGAGGTCGCCATAGGGAACGAAGCGCGTCTTGCCGGGCAGTCGCGAACGAAAAGGCTCGCGGAAGTCCGATCGCCAGGTGCAGTCGAGGGCGCCCAGGGACAATCCGTGGTAGGCGCCCTCGAAGGCGAGGATGCCCGGGCGGCCTGTCGCCAACATGGCGGTCTTGAGCGCGGTTTCGACGGCGTCGGAGCCCGACGAGGAAAGTACCGTTCGAACTTCTGGCGGGTCGCTGGCGTAGCCCTTGGGATAGAGGGCGGCGAGTTGTTCGAGGAGCTCGACCTTGACTCTCGGCGGGTGAACGTCTCCCATTCCATGAAGCAGGGATTCGGCTTGCTCGGAAATGGCGCGTACGATCTCGGGATGCGCATGGCCGACGTTGCTGACACCAAAGGCTGCGGTCAGGTCGACGAAGCGATTTCCGTCTACATCCCAGAGGTTGGCGCAGGCCGCGCGTTCCCAGAAAATGGGCGCCGGGTCGAGCGCGGTCACGTTCTGGCTTTCGACCTTGGCTAGCCGTGCTGCGAGTGCTCGGGACTCGGGCCCTGGAACTTTGCAGCGCATCGACGGGCCGAGGGTGGCCGGGATCGCCTCGGCGGGACGGTCGGCGGCTTCGGAAGGAGTGGCTCGCGAGGTCATCGAGCGCATTGTAGGGGCGTTCGTCGAATTGGGGGAAACCGTGCTCACTCGGTCGCCGATCGCTGCATCGCGATTCGAGCCCAGTCGCTCTGAACACGGTCTATCGTTGTCGGTTCGGGCTCCCCGGGCAGGCGGATGGCCGGAACAAGGCTGAACGAGGGATGAACGAATCATGAGCGAAGCGGGAGAACTCGTCTACATCGGCCTCGGTGCCAATCTAGGAGATCGAGAAGATAATCTGGTTGGGGCGATCGAGGCGATCGAAAAAGATTCGGACCTTGCAGTGCTCCGAATGTCTTCGGTCTTCGAGACGGAGCCTGTCGGGCCCCCGGGCCAGGCTTTCTATCTCAATGCGGTTGTCGCGTTGCGCGTTCTGCTTGGGCCATTCGAATTGTTGACGCGATTGCGTGGGATCGAGCGGACGATGGGACGTGAGCGGCGACCCGAGGACCTTCGATGGGGGCCGAGAACGCTGGACCTCGACATTCTCTTTTTTGGAGATCAGCGGATCGAAGCGCCCGACCTGGTGATTCCCCATGCGCGCGCGCACGAGCGCAACTTCGTCATGACGCCGCTGGCCGAAATCGCCCCGGATTTGATTCATCCGAGGCTGGGGGTGGCGGTGGCCGAGATTGCCCGCGGACTGCCCGATCTCGGTCCCGCCTACGTCTGGTCCGATTCAACTCGCTGGCCGGCGCGCGGAAAGGATTCGAAAGCGGGGGGTCCAGTCCCCTGAGCCCATCCTTCTTCCGGCTCCGGCATCCAATTCATACCCGACGGGGTAGTCGTTCAACTTCCTATCTATAGAGTAGGAATATTGTGCCCAGGCGGTGGCTGTAGTATTCACGAATCCAGCCCGTCCGGCCGATTTTTCGGTCTAGCCCCATGTCGATTCGATATGAGGGCTCAGGAGTATTCTCGGATGTCCCTGTTTGCGATCGATGCCCTGGACGAAAAACCTTTCAAGAACGAAGTGCTAGACCTGATCAGGCAAGATTTGAGTGAATCTTGGTCGACCGAAGAATTACTGATCTGGTCAGTCAAGAAATTTGGCTCACGAATGACGATCTCGGCCTCGTTCGGCGCACCGGAGGGCATGGTCTTGATCGACATGCTGCACCGAATCGATCCCTCGACCCGGGTTTTTGTGCTCGATACCGGCCGCCTCCACTCGGCGACCTACGACCTGATCGATCGCGTCCGTGAGCGCTATGGCAAGCAGGTCGAGGTGGTCTTCCCAAAGCATGAGGACGTCGAAGCGATGGTTGGCGACAAGGGGATGAACCTCTTTTACGACTCGCTTGAGAACCGCAAGCGCTGCTGTCAGATCCGCAAGGTGCAGCCCATGCGCCGTCATCTGGCCGAATTCGATGCCTATTTGACGGGTTTGCGCAGGGATCAGAATCTGAATAGGGCGGACACCCGCAAGGTCGTCATCGATCCCGGAAACGGTGGGCTGGTGAAAATCAATCCGCTGGCGGATTGGACTCATGATCAGGTTATGGAATACGTCGGCCAGCACACCGTGCCGATCAATCGACTCCATCGCGAGGGCTATCCCTCGGTCGGCTGCGCGCCCTGTAGTCGGGCTGTCGGCGCGGGGGATGATCCTCGTGCGGGACGTTGGTGGTGGGAGAACGACGACGTCAAGGAATGCGGCCTGCATGTGCAAGAGGAATCCGAAGGATCGGGAATCTGATCGGATTCGCCCCGGAGGGCTCACCCTCCTATCGATCCTCATGGCCGGACAGGGCCATGTTAAGGGATTCTACTGGCGTGCCGATTGATGGGGGACCGATGGCGACCCGATCCAGACAGAATTCGGGTGATCGTCGGTCCACACACGAGGCCATCCAATGGAAGACCGAAAGCCGCTCTGGAATCGAATCAGGACCGCGATCGGCCTTCTCTGTCTGGGCTCGATGTTGGCGCTCTTGCCTCTGGGCGTGAGCCCCGTTCGGGCCGGGGATGGAACGGAAACGTTGATGAGCGTCGACCCGCTACGCGTAGTCGGCCCGCAATCCACGGCTCCAGTCGTGCCCGTGGCCCCACCGGTTGAAGCCGAGGGCCGCATCAAGTCCGGCAGTCCCAGGGTGGAAGTACAGCCTGGCGTCTTTGTCTTGAACACACGCGGCTACAACTACGGCCAGGCGCCGTCAGCCCTAGACCCAGCCGCCATGAAACGTGAAGCGCCGCCCGAAAAATAGGCCCCGCCGGCGCGCGGCTTCGCACGCCCTGACTCCTCTCTCGATCGCCCGACGCTTTCACCGCGGTCTTCCGTCTACTCGTGGACGCTCGTAGGCTAGGCTTCCCAGGCTTCTGATCTGGCTGGCGCCGGCGGATCCGAGAGAGGCCCAGGCTGAATGGATCCGAAAGTCACAAAGCGCACACGACAGATCACTGGGAGTTTTGCGGCGCTGTGGGCGCTTCTCGCGATCGCTCTTTCAGTCTTCATCCTCGTATCGCCGCGGACTGGCCCGCAGCTGCCGGTTCGAACTTCGATCATTGCCGGCGTCGCCGTCGTGCACGCCCTGAGCACCAGCGCTGCCGAAGCGGGCATCGAATTGGGCGATCACCTGCTGAGTCTCGACGGCGTTCCCATCATTCAGGTTCTGCGAAATGCTGAGCTCGAGAGCGGCGTCGCGGGTCGCTATCAATTCAGGAAGCCCGACGGCTCGCTACTCGATGCGACGCTCCTGCCCGTGCTCGCCGAAGAGGTCGAGAAGCCAAGCGACGTCTTGATTCACTTGAGTTTGCTGCTCGTGAGTTCGCTCTATCTCGTGATTGCCCTCGTCGTCTGGTGGACTCGTCAGGCCAGTTCCGAGTCCTGGGCGCTCCTGCTCTTTTGTTCGACGATGTCCGTTTTGCTTTCAACTTCGATTCGCGTGGATCTCATTCCCTGGGCGGCCACCCGCGTACTCGCGACGCTTCCCTTCCTTGGCGCCACGACCTTCCATCTCTTTACGACCTATCCGATCGAGCCGCGATGGGTCATGAAACGCCCGCGAATTCGCTTGATTCCCTACGCGATTGCCAGTTTGATTCTATTCGGCCTTCTGTCGCAATCAGCGATGGGCACACCGCCCGAGTGGATTGGAACGACGGCTTTCATGTTCGGAGTCGGATTGTCGGTCATCTCTGTGGCGATTCTCGCCGGAGGCCGCAGGCAGGCGCGCGAGGCGGGTATCGGCGATCGAGCAGATCTGATGTTGGTGGCGGGGCTGGTCAGCCTTTTGCCAGCGCTGCTCGCATTGGTCGTCGAGTGGTTCATTCCGACGACGCTGCCCTGGTATCTGGCCTTGCTATGGGTTGGCATCTTTCCGGTGGCCGTTGGCTATGGAATGGTTCGACGACAGCTTTTCGAGTTCAGGCTGGCCGCCAAATCTTCTGCCGCCTATGGAGCGGCCACCCTCGCGATAACCGGCATCTTCGCGTTCATGATCACCTTCGCCGACGAGCTGGTCGCGCGCTATGGCGTGAACGTACGCAGCGTTCAAGTCGTATTGCTCTTCCTCGCGATTCTGGCGTTCAACCCCCTTCGAGAACGGATGCAGGGCCTGGTCGACAACTTTTTCGACCGCGATCGATCGCGCTATCGACTGGCCGTTCGTGAGATTTCGGAAGCGATGGTCTCGATGCTTTCGATGCGCGAGATCGGGGACCGCATCCTGGTCGCGCTGACGGACACGATGGGTGTATCCCGCGCAATGGTCTTGCTATTCGACGAGCACGACCGTGTGCTTCGTGCGTCGGCGTGGCGAGGCGATTGGGATCAGGATGATATCGAAATCGAAATTCCATCGGACCATCCGCTCTGGAAGCATCTCTGGATGCGCCGCGAGGAGCTCACGCGATCCGATTTCGATGATGACCCGGATTCCGAGAAGCGCGAGAGTTGTTGGGATATCTACGACACGCTCGAGGTTGAACTACTCGTTCCGATACTCTTCGGCGTAGACCTGCTAGGCGTGATCGCCGTTGGCCGAAAGTTGTCTGGTGAACGTCTCGCTACGGACGATCGACAGCTCTTGCGCACCTTGGCGAATCAGAGCTCCATCGCGATCGAGAATGCCAAGGCTTTCGATGAAATCGCGAAGCTCAACGAAAGCCTCGAGGGGCGTGTCGAGCAAAGGACGCGCGAATTGCAGGAGACGCAGAATCAGCTCATGCAGGGCGAGAAGATGAAGAGTCTGGGCCAACTCGTCGCCGGGGTCGCTCACGAACTCAATAATCCAATCGGATTCGTACACGCCAACCTGCAACTGCTCGATGAGTTCATCGAAAAGCTCGCATCTGCGCAGGAGCGCGGTGAGGATACGACCCGCTACCGCGATGCAATTACGAAGCTTCTTTCGAGGAGTCGCGAAGGTACGGAGCGGGTCAAAAAAATCGTGCAGGACCTGCGTACTTTCTCGCGGATGGATCAGGCCGATCTTCAAATGGCTCAACTGACCGACGAGATCGATCGTACCTTGGCGCTGATGGAGCCACGTTTCAAAGGCAACATCGAAGTGATTCGGGAATACGAGCCTCTACCCGATGTTTCATGTTATCCGGGTCAGTTGAACCAGGTCTTTCTCAATCTGTTGATGAATGCATGCGATGTACTCGAAGAGGGAGGCACAATTACGATTCGGGCCAAGCCGATCGACGACGGCATCCGGATCGAGTTCGAGGATTCCGGGCCGGGCATTTCTGCCGAGGTGCAGTCGCGCATCTTTGATCCGTTCTTCACCACCAAGGAGGTGGGCAAGGGAACGGGCCTTGGCTTGTCGCTTTCACACGGGATCATCGAACGCCACGGCGGGAAGATCACAATTCGCTCGCAACCCGGCGAGGGAGCGACCTTCAGGATCGAGTTGCCGCTGATTGCACAGGAGCCGGAAGCCGATCTGCTCGAGGCCGACGACGCTACTCCGGCCTCGTCTACTTCGTCGTCGACGCCTCGAACTCGACTCGACCATGGTCGTGATCCAGGGATCGACTCGCTAGACTGAATCGCCCGCAATCAGGAGAAATGACATGAAGTTGGGAATCATCGCCGGCTATTCGCCCGCCACCATGAGCATTCCAATGGACCTGATCCACGAAGCCGAACGACTTGGATTTTCGTCGGTCTGGACCGCAGAAGCCTGGGGTTCCGACGCGGTTTCTCCGGCGGCCTGGATTCTGGCCCAAACCGAAAAGATCAACGTCGGTACGGCGATCATGCAGATGCCTGGACGAAGTCCGGCGATGACGGCGATGACAGCGATGACGCTCTATTCGTTGTCGGGTGGACGCTTCATTCTCGGTCTTGGCCCGTCGGGGCCGCAGGTCGTCGAGGGCTGGCACGGCGTGGCCTACGGTCGGCCGCTCACACGTACGAAGGAATATATTTCGATCATCCGGACGATTCTCGAGCGCAAGGAAAAGCTCGAGCACGAAGGCTTCCACTATCAGATTCCCTATCGCGGGGAGGGCTCGAGTGGCCTTGGGAAGCCGCTCAAGAGCATCCTTCACGGCGATCCCGCCTTGCAAATCTACACCGCATCGATCTCGCCTAACGGAATGGAGTGTGCCGGGGAAGTCGCGGACGGCGTCTTTCCGGTCTGGATGAACCCGGAGCGCTATGACGTTTTCGAGGAATCGCTCGAACGCGGCTTCTCGAAGGCAGGGGGCGATAAGTCGCTCGACAATTTCGAGATTGCACCATTTTGTACCGTGGTGATGGGTGACGATATCGACGCTTGTCGCAGTCCCGTGAAAAATATGATGGCGCTCTACATCGGTGGGATGGGTGCGCGCGACAAGAATTTCTACAACGACTACGCCAAGCGGCTGGGCTATGAAGAAGCGGCGGTGACGATTCAGGATCTCTTCCTGTCAGGGAAGAAGGCGGATGCAGCGGCGGCGGTGCCCGACGCGCTTGTCGACGAGGTTGCACTCGTCGGGCCCGAAGATCGGATTCGCGACCGCCTTCAGGCGTGGAAGGAAGCTGGGAAAAAGAAGCACGTCGGATCACTTCTCGCGGGAACCGGTGACGCCAAGGCGCTTCGCGTACTTGCCGAGGAACTTCTCTAGATCGAACTCCAGACCGAGTTCTAGGCCGAGTTCCAGATCAAGTGGGCGAAGCCAGAAAAGAAATCGGAACGGAAGATGTGCGACGTCGGGTTCAGGCGTCCGCTTCGCAGAATTTCTGGACTTGACGCAGCGTCGTGTCGACATACTCGATGACGATCTTCTGGACATCGAGACGTTCGACGACTTCGCCGATCACGGGAATTCGGTTGTGCGCGACGAGCTTCATGCTGAGTCGGGTGCAGGGGCCGTTCTCATCGTCTTCGGGGTGAAGGGTCAGTGTCTGATCGAAATGCATTGATCCGATGGAAATTCGACTAACACGTCTTCGAATCGGCTCGTCGAGCACGAGTTCGTCCCGCATGACGAGGGGGATCCCGCCGAGTCGAAACCTCCATTGTGTGATGCTGGGCTGGGGATTTCCCGCCTTGGCCGCGGGTTGGTTCGCGCCAGATCGTTCGACTTTGCCAAGGACGCGATCGTCCCAGGCGATTCGCTCGACGGAATCGGTCAGCGCCTGCCAAACGCGGTTGGCGGGTGCGCCGATCGTCGCTGAAAGCGCAACGGTGATCAATTCAAACGTGGCTCCTCGATAGGAAGGATGCGCGCTTGCTCAGAGTCTGGCAAGCCGCGGGCCTCCCAGTACCGGAGTAGGGTGAATGCCTGGGCCTAATATTTGATCTGACGCCGATTTGTCTCGGCTCGAATCACCCTACGGGAAGTCGTTCATCCTTGTACCGAGCGATTTCGGCCCTCTTGCTTCGCGCGATACAGGGCGCGATCCGCTCGTTCGACGACGTCTTCCCAGATGCCCTCAACGGCGGATTCGGGCGAGGCGACATGCGTAACGCCCAGAGAGACTGTCAAGAATCCGTTCGTCGGCGACTCAGGGTGAGGGATTTTCAGTGCGGCAATACTGCTGCGGATACGTTCAGCGACCTGTTTGGCTTTCTCGCCACCGGTTTCGGGGAGTGCGGCGAGGAATTCTTCACCGCCGTAGCGATAAACCGAATCCGAGATACGGATGCTCTCTTGAAGCGCTGCGCCAACTTGTTCCAAGACTGAATCACCTTGCAGGTGACCTTGAGAGTCATTGAAGAGCTTGAAGTGATCGATGTCCAAGAGGATCACCGAATACTCGTTTCCGTAGCGCTGGCTCAGGGAATGGAGCTCGCCGAGTTTGGCGGCCATGGCGCGACGATTGAGAAGCCCGGTCAAGCCATCCCGTAGAGATAACTCCTCCAGCTTCGCGTTTGCGGCCAACAATTCTGAGGTTCGCGCCATGACGGCGACTTCGAGATCGCGACTTCGACGTTCGAGAGCGCCGTTCGTCGCCGCTTGGAGGTCTGTGAGATCGACAATGCCCACGAGCGAATTCTTGTCGTCGACGATCGGAACGCGACGGAAATTGTGATCCTTCATCACCTGAATGACTTCGCCCATGCAGGACGACTCGGACAAGGTGTGAACTGGCGAGGCCATGACCTGGCTCGCCCTCATGCTTTCGGAAGCGTTTCCCACCAACAGCTGCCCGAGCAGAACGACTGCATCCCTTTCGGTGATGACGCCGACCGGGCCGTCGTCGTCACAGACGATGAATGCACTCTGCGCTCTCGATTGCATTGAAGAGATCACGTCGGCCAGCAATGTGTTCTCGTCACCCTGCAGAACGTCTCGATTCATGAAGTCGGCGATGGGCTGATCGATCATGTTCTCATGGACTCTGCTCTTGGGTGAATGCGACGAGTGAACGCGATAACCGAATATCTATCCGATGTATCGGCGATTCATCTTGTTAGGCTGGAGGGTGATCGAGTGAAGGCTTGCCCAAAATTTTCTCAATTGATGGAAAACGCGGATGCCCTATCAGGCGATCACTCGAACTCGCTCTCCGGGAATCGCCCGTGCGTTTCGCTCGTAGGCGGCAATTCCTGTGTTCCGTCGGAAAGTGTCGTAGCCCTGGGCCAGTGGTGGCAGACCAGTGTTTTCGGATTCGATCTCCCGCATCGAGTCCGTCGTGCGCGTTGCTGTCGGTATCGATTGGTTGGCGCTTAGAGTCGACTCCGTCGACAGTTCCTCGGCAAGGCGGTTGGCCGCATCAGACAGGGAGACCTTGAACCCAGCGTCCTCGCGGCGGTTCCTGCTCCCGCTCCGCCCGAGGGAAGGCTCGACTGTTTCACGTTGCGTCGCTTCCGGACGAACGACACCCTTTGTCCCGCGCACACCGAGTTCCTGTGCAAGCGCGAGCAATTGGTTGACGCCCGATACCTCCAATGAAGTCCCCTCAGCCTGGATCGGCGTATCGCGATCCGCAAGGTATTCCATCGCCAGTCTAGGCTGAGCCTTGAGGCTTGGGGCGAGAAACCAAGTTCTCCCCCAGTGTTAGGTGGGGGGTTCTACCGATTCGTCGCAGCTTTTCAGGAATTCGTCGAGCGCCTCGAAGAGGCGATCAGGCTGATCGATCAAGACGTGATGACCGGCATCGGGTATCTCGATCAAGTTTCCCTTCGGCAACTTCGAGACGAACTCGCGCGCCGCTTCAATCGAGAGCAGCGGACTTTCAGCGCCGCGTATCAAGAGAGTTTCGCAAAGTACATCCGCTAGATCCGGGCGCGGCCGCGCTGGGAGGCTGAACCATTTCGGGTCGAATTTATATCCGAAGCGTCCGTCGGCGTCGTCGCGGACAGAAAGTTCAGCAATGTAGGAACGGGTGGCTTCATCTGTATGGCTGGACTCCGGCAGGAATCGGAAACGTGAGATGGCATCTTCGCGGGTGCGGTAGTTTCGGCGGTGTGCAAGAGCGAGACGGGCGCGACGTCCACCTCCCGGCGGGCCGCCACGGGCAAGATCCACGAGGGCGAGGCCGCGGGTGGCCGGGAAGCGGCTTGCGTGATCCAGCGCGACGGCCGCACCCATGGAGTGGCCAATCAGGTAGACATCGTCCCGATCGAGCCAGGAGAGCATCGCCTCGAGATCGACGTTGAAGGCGCCGACAAACCGCTCCTCTGGATAGCTGGAGTCACCATGGCCACGAAAATCGAGGGCGTAAACAGCTCGATTCCTGGCCAGTTGGCTTGCGATCGCATCCCACCAATGGGCGTTGGCACCGCCGCCGTGAAGCAAGATGGCGGGCACTTTCCTGCCATCATCGGATCTGGGCGCCGACTTCCAACAGAGCGTATGAAGGTCGATTCCATCTCGAGTGCAGAAGGATCGGGCCTGTGATTCAGGCTGTTGTCGTGCGTCGCTCGCCACGGTCTGGTGTCCCGAAGATGGCGCCTCGAATGGAAGGGGAGGCGTCTTGTAGGGGCCGAATGCGGCCACTTGGAGTTTCGCCAAGCATACGGAATTTCCTTGTAGAACCAAATGGATGCACGATCATTGTGAGACTTGACTCGTACTTATCGGGTGATCGCGATGCGCATCGCAATACAGCCATTCGAAGTACCCTTTGAGATCACCGCAGGCCGCGCCCTGTCCCGGGCCGACCGCGCCGAGATTGATTTCGAGCTTCCGGTCGATCCATCTAAACCATCGAAGTCGGCCACGAGAGGCCGGTAGGCGTGCATTTTTAATTGACAAGAAGAGCGAAACGCTTATGATCGCGCCGTTCAGCAGGGTTTCCCTGCAAGTTGTTTTTTTGGGGGGCTACGTAGACAACACCGCGACTCGATGTGAGACGCAATCTTGCTCTACTAGCGAAACGGAGGAAGCCAAACATGGCAGCCAAGAAAAAGAAGAAGAAGGCAGCGAAGAAAAAGGGTAAGCCCGCGGATCTGATCATTTCGAAGACTCGCGTGAAGAATGCAGTCAAGAAATGCAACGTTGGCGGCGAATTCTATGGCGCTCTCGACGCGGTCGTTCGCGACCTGATCAAGGGTGCAGAAGCGCGCGCCACGGGCAACAAGCGAAAGACCCTGAAGGCTGTCGATCTGTAGGAGCGTCTACAGAACCTTGGAATAGCCACGGTTTGAACAGAAAAGGCCCGCCGAAGCGATTCGGCGGGCTTCTTTTTTTTGTGCTCACTATGTTCGCTTGGGCTGAGGGCTCCGTTCTTGCTCGTTGCGCTTGGGCGACTTCGGGCGGGTTTCGGTGCTGACGGTGTTTGGTCGGGCTGAGGGAACCGCTGTGGGTGCTGGTGGCGTTTGGTTGTGCCGGCAGTTGGCTCTGGAATCGTGCGGTCGCGTGGAGGGATCCCTCTGTTGGGCGAGTTCGTGATTGGGCGACGGTTTGACTCGCCTGTCTGGTGCCTCTGTTAGGCGTTCTCTGGGTCGGTTTCGTTGTTGATGTCTTCGGAGTCGTCGACCGGGATCGGGGTGGGTAATGCGGCTTCGCGATCGAGGTTCGTTCCGACGCGGAAGAGCCGCTCGATGGGAACCCGGCGCATTGCCTGCTCGAGGGTGATGCCTTTCTCCTTGGCGATGAATTCGAGTCCATCGCTGGCGAAGCGTGTGGCTTTATCGATCGCGAGTGGCAGGGATTCGGGATCGCCGAGCTCCATTCGGTCGGCGACGGCCACCCGATTGGCCAGCGCGATCAATGCGTAGAAGACGGCGCTTCGTTCCCCGGCGTTGAGCTCACGCGTGGCGCGAAAGAGCGCGCGCTCGTCTTCCGAGGCGCCGGGGAGATCGATGGCTCCGATCGGTAGGGATTCGTCATTGAGCTCGAGGGTCGAAGAGTCGTCGGGCAGATCCGCCATTCGATCGGGTCTGAGGAAGCCGTAGATGCGCATGGATTGGTCCCAGGACGGGAAGCCCAGGTCCTCGAGGCGACCCGTCCGCCAACGCAACGCCCATTCTTCATTCTCCGGACCAAGCTCCTCTCGAACCGCCTGGATGACGCGGAAATAGAGCCAATAGTCTTCTTGAAAGAGCGCGTGCAGCAGGGCGAGCATGGGCGCGAGGTCATCCTTCGCATCCTTGGCTACGAAATAGAATTGGCCTTCGAGGGTTTGCGAGCGATCCGGCGGGCTCCAATCCGGGTCGTCCTGCTCGCTCGGTTTAATGGAGACATCGACATGCGAGCGAAGGTAGATGACGATCAACTCGGGATCGAAAGCCTGCGCGGCCCGTACGATCGTTTCGTTTCCCGTGCTCTCGGGATTGTCAGGGCTGATTGAACCGGCGGAATCGTCGGAGGTCGTGAGCGCTGCCATCCATGCGTCGAGGCGCTTCGGGTCGATCTGAAAACCCGCCCAGGCATCGAGATCGAGGCACGCGACGAGCTGTTCTTCGGTCGCCATCGGCAGCAGCCAATCGGCGTCGGCGAGGCCGATCGAGCGGCAGGTATAACAGAACTCCGCCTCGGGGATCAGCGGAATGACCGACTCCGGATCGGGGAGTAGTTCGATCATCTGTCGACGAATCGCATGGGGCGTTTCGCAGATGACGTTGGCTTGTCGCTCGGGCGAGAGAGCGGCTAGTTCCTTTTCGGCAGCGCGCTTGTCCGACCGAGCGAGTGAGAGGAGACGGCGGGCTTCCGGGGCGAACGAGGGGGAGAGGTCCATTTCGGCGTCACCCTAGCCCGGATGCAGAAAACACGCTCTCGCGATCCCGCCCGGACCGCTAAGCTCGACCGGCGTGAAGATTGACTTCCTTCGAGAACGACTGGGCGCCCATGAACCCGATCAGGCCAACCTGCCTTCGGAGTCCCATGCTGCCGTGGCCGTCGTGTTTCGGGAGGGCGAGCATTCGGTCGAAGTGCTCTTGATCGAACGCGCTGAGCGAGAGGGCGATCCGTGGTCCGGCCATATGGCGTTTCCCGGTGGTCGCATGGAGGCCGCAGATGATTCGACACGGAGCGCGGCACAGCGCGAAACCTTCGAGGAGGTCGGTGTCGATCTGGTCGATGCCGAATATCTCGGGCAGCTCGATGACATCATCGGGACTCCGAGTAGCCGACCGACGCTCGTGGTCGCTGCGCACGCTTTCTATCTGACAAGAGATCAGGGCTTCACGATCGACCTCGAAGAGGTCCAGACAGCCTTCTGGTTCCCGCTCGCCGATATGCTCGAGGAATCCCGGTCCGTCGACTACACCGTCGCCGAACGTCCGGAGATGCGCTTTCCCGGTATTCTCGTGGGCGTTCCAGATCGACATGTCGTCTGGGGGCTGACCTATCGATTCCTCGAGAACCTTCTACGCGTGCTGGGTCATTCCATTCCCAAGTCGTGAGCTGGCGAGTGGCCTCGGCAAATCCGAACGGGCAGTCGCGGATAGCGATCGAAGTCCTCGCCCCGGTCGGCGCGAGCGCAGCGAAGGAAAATGCTTCCGCGCTTTGTCGCCAGTTCACGCTGGAAGGAGCAAGTCGCACACAGCCCGAGCGTTTCCCGTTCGGGGCTCGAATTCTTTCGCTTGCCTGACATTGGGACAGTCTACTATTCATCACTGATGTCCGATGCACACTCTGGAAAACCCGGCGCCGTCGAAGAGCTGATGAAACGACTCGACCCGATCCTCGAGCGTTTCGATCGCCTGTTGGGTCAGTGGGTCGGCAGGCCGATCGGCCCCGAACTCTTCGACTCTTGCCACGCGTTTCGCTGGCGGACCGGTCGCGGCGTTGGACGACTCGAGCCGATCGAAGCAGTGGCCGATTTCGACCTGGACGACCTGATCGGCGTCGATCGTGCGCTGGAGGCACTCGATCGCAATACACGTCAACTGATCGGAGGGCTCCCCTTCAACGATGTCTTGTTGCATGGTGAGCGGGGCACAGGAAAGTCTTCCGCGGTTCGCGGACTCTTGAGTCGATATGCAGTCGATGGGCTTCGCGTCGTCGAGGTCGATCGAAACGATCTCGCGGAGCTTCCTCAATTGCTTGCCACGCTGCGCGACGGCACGTCGACCGTCCCCGATCGATATTCGTTCCTGGTCTTTTGTGACGACCTTTCCTTCGGTCGTGCTGAGCTCGGCTTTCGCGAACTCAAGGCCGCGCTCGAAGGGGGAATTGAAGCTCGACCCGCGCGCGTCTGCGTCATCACGACGAGCAACCGACGTCATCTCCTGCCGGAGACGATGGAAGAAAATCGTCAGGCCAGGGTCGATCAGAGCGGGCAACTTCATCTGGGCGAAGCACTCGAGGAAAAACTCGCCCTCGCGGATCGCTTCGGTCTCGTGCTGGGCTTCTACGCTTGTAGCCAGCCGACCTATCTCGAGATCGTGAATCATTGGCTGAAGGACGCGGGGCTGGCCGCCCTCGACGAACTCGCCCGGGAGGCTGCGCTTCGCTTTGCGCTTGAACGCGGAGGGCGATCGGGTCGTATCGCCAGACAATTCGCAAACGAGTGGATCGGGCGGACCCGCCTCGGAGAGACATCGAGGAATCTCCGCTAGGCCTCGGTTCGCGACGCGATCTCCGCTTTGTTCAATCCGCTCCGATCGAGAAGAGCGCTAGATGATCGAAAGTTCGCGGCCGACCTTGGAGAGCGCACCGAGCGCCTGATCGAGGTGCTCGCGCTTATGCGTCGCCATATAGGATGTTCGAATCATCGATTGCCCGGCTGGCACGGCCGGTGTCATCACGGGATTCACGAAGACGCCTTCTTCCTGAAGCCGCATGGCCATCTGGAAGGTCGCTGCATCCTCTCCGATCAGTAACGAGATCACCGGCGACTGCGAGCCACAAGTATCGAATCCGAGGCCCTCGAGTTCCCTCAGCATGTACTCGGTGTTTTCCCAGAGCCGTGCGCGCCGCTCTGGCTCGTCTTCGAGAATGTCGAGTGCGGCCTCGACTGCGGCGACAGCTCCCGGTGGAATGGCTGCGGTAAAAACCTGCGCGCGGGCGTTGTGTTTGATGAAGTCGATGACGTCGAAGGAGCCTGCGATGAACCCGCCCACGGTGGCCAGCGATTTCGAGAAAGTGCCCATGATCAAATCGACCTCGTCTTCGACGCCAAAATGTTCGGCGATGCCTCGGCCGTGTTCGCCGAAGACGCCCAGGCTGTGGGCTTCGTCCACGAAAAGTCGTGCGCCATATTTCTTCTTGTGTTCGACGATCTCGGGCAGCGGTGCGATGTCCCCTTCCATCGAGAAAACGCCGTCGACGACGATCAGCTTGCCCTTTTCGGGATTGATCAGCCCGAGTTTCTTCCCGAGATCCGCTGCGTCGTTGTGTCGGAATTTGACCTGCTTTGCGAAACTCATTCGCACGCCATCGAGAATCGAGGCGTGATCCATCGCATCGAGGATGGCTACGTCGTGGCGCCCGAGCAGGCATGACAGCACGCCGACGTTCACGCCATAGCCGGTCGAGAAGACGAGAACGGATTCGCGCTTCATGAACTCCGCGAGCCGGTCCTCGAGATGGGTGTGGACATCGAGGGTACCGTTGAGCAGTCGCGAACCCGCGCAGCCGGTTCCGTACTTTTGAGTCGCCTTGATGGCGGCTTCCTTGACCTTGGGATGGCTCGTCAGGCCGAGATAATTATTCGACCCGAGCATGATGACTTTTTGGCCGCTCATGGTGACGACCGGGTCCTGGCCCGAACCGATCTCTCGGTAGAAGAGGTAGTGCCCTGCCTCGCGAGCGTCCTTCACCCGCGTGAATTCTCCACATTTCTGGAAGACGTCCACGATCTTTCCTCCTGGCTCGGACTTCGGGGACAAGAAATTCCCCGATGTTCCTTCATTGAAGGAACGATTCGACCGGCAGGTGAGTGGTTGGATCCAATGCCGACGATCGGGCCCACGTCGTTCAGGCCAACCCGTCGTGCTTGATGGGGGGAGCGCCAGATTACCTCAAGGTCTCTTAGACTGTCATGCGGGCTTGGGTCAGTTGCGAGGGATTTTGGCTACATTTTAGAAAAATTTCCGATCTTGGGAATTTTGCAGGGACGGAGCCTATCGGCGTCTCTGCCGCGGCCGAGGTAAGCTTTGCCGCGAAGAAATCTTCTATCTCGTCGTGCAGGGGAGACCCGCGGGGCCGGAAGATCGGACACCAGACTGGGTTTGAAGCTGTGTCGGCCGGTGCGAGGGTTACGAGAATTGAGTGAATCGAAGGAGTCAGGGCGTGGTCGGCCAAAGCGCCGAACCATGAGGGCGATGTTTCGAACTCTTATTCCGATGCTCGGTGTGTTGATCTGGTTGGTGCCTCCCGCACTGGCTGATGACGTCCCGCCCATTGATCCGAACTCGGAGTACGACGCGCTATTCGACGAGGATTGGGACGATGTCCCGACCGGGTACCCGGATCCACTCGAATCTTCGAATCGAAAAATCTTCGCCTTCAATCGGCAGGTCGACAAATGGGTGCTCGACCCCGTGACCAAGGCGTATCGGTATGTCGTGCCCAAGCCGGTGCGCGTGGCCTTCTCACGCGTCTTCATCAATCTTGCTTCGACCAAGACCCTGGCGAATGACCTACTACAGCTCGAGTGGGTCGATGCGGGCGTAACGACCACTCGGTTCGTGGTGAATTCGACGGTGGGGATCGTTGGCCTCTTCGACGTGGCAGCCAAATTCGGTTTCGAAGGGCATGAATCGGATTTCGGTCAGACGCTCGCCCTGGCTGCCGTTCCGAGTGGACCCTATCTCATGCTTCCAGTGTTGGGTCCGGCGACCGTACGAGATGGTTTGGGAACCTTCGTCGACATCCTCTTTCAGCCGACCTACTACTTCATCGGCCCGGCAAATCTTCTAGTCGGCCCGACCGAAATCCTCTTGTACAGCGGAACCTCGGGGATTAGCACTCGAGATCGCCACTTTCTCGAGATCAAGGCGCTAGAGGAAAGCAGCGTGGATTTCTATTCGTCGCTTCGCAACGGCTACTACCAGCAGCGCGTCGAAAGGATCTGGCGCAACCGGGACGAACACCGAACCTCCGCCGAGCCGTAGTCAGGTCCGACCACGGGCCATTCATTGGTGAGTGCTCGCGTTAGCCCTCGATGAGATCTTTGGATTTCAGGTCTTGGATTTTTTCTTCGACTGAATCGAGCAGGCTCGAGAAGCCGTCGCGTTTGAGTGCGCTGGAATACTCGGATCTGCGAAGCGCGAGTTCGCTCACGGTGCCGTTCAAGAAGACGTCGATGACCTTCCAGGTACCGTCGCGTTCGATCATTCGGTAGTTCAGATGAACATCGTCATCCCCGGGAACGATGATCTTGGTGAGCACAACGCGGGTTCCCCGTGGTGCGTCTTCGACCCCGAGCGTGATGAATTCTTCACCCGTGAAGCCGGTGAATCGGCCGGCATAGTTTGCGGTGGTGAAACGTTTGAAGAGGTCGACCCAGCGTGTCTTGTCTGCGTCGGAAAGCGTTCGCCAATGCCGTCCCACGGTTTTGCTCGCCATGAACCGGAGATCGAAGGTCTTGTCCATCAGCGGCGTCAACTTCTCGATACGCCCGTCGATCCCGAGCTCCTCGGCGTGTTTCATGATATCGAGCAACCCGGCATGGAAGGTCTCGATCGTCGCTTCGGGTGCGGCTGCCGTGGCCGTACTGGCCTCTGAGTTTGCAGGGGTTGCAGTGTTCTCAGTCGATTCGACGGACGGCGTATCCGCGGCGGGCGCTGCCGAGGCGGTGGCTGCAATAGCGAGTTGAAGTCCCAGCACAGCGAATGTTGCAAGAACAGATTGGCTCAATCGGAAGATCTCTTTCTTCATCATGTTTGGACTCTTTGGCGTTCCAGGTATTCGATCCGTTGGAATGCGAAGCGACACGAATTCGTCACCAGATCATTGGCTGCATGGGGGAGATCGTATGGGGCAGTGCACGAAGTTGGTCGCGCCGGGGACCGCGTTGCGAGTCTAGCAGGAACAACAGTTCGAATGGACGTCCCCCCCACAGGATTTGTGCGACAGTCCGGGCCGAAGAGGGAGTTTCCCAGCTGCGCCCGGACTTTGATCAGCGAATAAAGTCCTGCGTACCCAGGCCGGTGGAAGAGGTTCCATCGAAAAGCCAATGCGGAGGGTTGAATCGAGTTGAGTTCATCCGCTGACGGCCTCACGATCGGACTGATCCTCCTCTCTGCCATACTCCACGCGAGTTGGAATGCGCTGTCGAAGGCGAGCGGCGATCCCCTGATCAGCATCACGATCATCATGGCGACGGGCGGCTTGTGCGGGCTGCCGCTGATGATCTGGTTTCCGTTGCCTGGGCCCGAGACCTGGAAATGGCTCCTCTTGTCCGGGTGCATCCACTATGCCTATCAGCTCGCTCTGATCCGCACTTATCAACTCGGTGAACTCAGTCAGGTCTATCCGATTGCTCGGGGTTTGGCGCCTCTTGGCGTGGCTTGTCTGGCAGCCGTTGGTGCAGGCGAAATTCTCGAGCCCGGGCAGATCCTGGGGTTGGCATTGGCCGCACTCGCAATCATCTCGTTAGGCGCTGCCCGCACCGGCGGTGCGTCTTCGAAACATGCTGTCAGGATGGCGGTCCTGACCGCCGTTCTGATCGGTTCGTATACCTATTCCGATGGCCGGGGCGTGCGGTCTGTGGATCAAACTGTCGTATTCGTTGGTTGGTCATTCTTTCTCGGGAGTGTGCCGATGGTCCTGACGACGCTCTTTCTGCGCCGCTCGAGGGCATTCGCTGGGCTTCGTGAGCATGGACTGCATAGCGTGGCCGGGGGTTTGATGGCGACGTTTGGCTATTCGATTGCGCTATGGGCCCTGTCGCGGGCTCCGATGGCGACGGTCGCCTCCTTGCGCGAATCGAGCGTGCTCTTTGCCGCGATCCTGGGAACGCGCGTGCTAGGGGAGTCCTTCGGTCGTCGACGAATCGTTTCCGCGTTCGTGCTCGTCGTCGGTCTCGTCCTGGTCCAGATGCAATGGCGCTGACCAGGAGCCAGAAGCCGCGGAATCAGAACGCGAAGCATGCATCGTTGAATCCATGTTGCAGGCCCCCGCCGGTCTGTTGTGGCCTGCGCTAAGGTGCCTGCATCCGAACGCCGAAGAGGCGTCCAACCATACTGTTCGAGCGCTTTCACGATGCCTGCTAAGTGCCGATGCAGTACCGATACGGTACCGACTCAGTGCTGAAATCGTACCGACACCGTACCGGCGCCATACCGGCACAACTGCCAACCATGAAGAAAGTGGGAGAAGCCTATGACCGCCATCGAGACGACGCCTGAACTCGTTGCCAAGACCTACGCGCAGATCAATGAGAATCTCGTCATTGTGCGTGAACGTCTCAATCGACCCCTTACGCTTGCGGAAAAGATTCTGCTCGGCCATCTCGACGATCCGAGAGGGCAGGAATTGATTGCCGGAGACTCGTATTTGTTGCTGCGGCCTGATCGAGTCGCGATGCAAGATGCGACGGCACAGATGGCGTTGCTTCAATTCATGCAAGCGGGGCGTGATGAGACCGCCGTCCCCTCGACGGTGCATTGTGACCATCTGATTCAAGCCTATCGCGGTGCAGAATCCGATATGGAGACCGCTCGGAGTACGAACGCCGAGGTCTATGACTTTTTGCGAACCTGCGCGTCCCGCTACGGCCTCGGCTTCTGGGGGCCCGGCGCGGGCATCATCCATCAAGTCGTTCTCGAGAAATACGCTTTCCCTGGCGGCATGATGCTCGGGACCGATTCCCATACGCCGAATGCAGGTGGGCTCGGTATGTTCGCCTGTGGTGTTGGCGGCGCCGACGCGGTCGACGTGATGGCGGGATTTCCCTGGGAGGTGCTCTACCCCAAGCTCGTCGGCGTTCGTTTGACCGGTCAGCTTTCCGGCTGGTCGTCGCCCAAGGACGTGATCTTGAAGGTGTGCGACTTGCTGACGGTCAAGGGTGGCACCAATCGAGTGGTCGAATACTTCGGGGACGGTGTCGCATCCTTGTCGTGTACTGGTAAAGCCACGATCACGAACATGGGCGCCGAACTGGGCGCGACGACTTCAATCTTTCCGTTCGATGAAAGGATGGCGACGTATTTGAAGGCGACGGAGCGAGGCGAGCTGGCGGACCTGGCGGCTGCCAACATGGACCTCCTCACGCCGGATGCCGATGTTAGTGCCAATCCGGATGGCTACTACGACGAGATCGTCGAAATCGATTTGTCGACACTCGAGCCCCATATCGTTGGCCCGCATACGCCCGACCTCGCGCGACCGGTTTCGCAGATGGCCGCGGACGCCAAGAAGAACGGCTACCCGATCGAACTTTCGTCCTGCCTGATTGGAAGCTGCACGAATTCATCCTACGAAGACTTTTCGCGTGCGGCGGATGTTGCCAAGCAGGCTACGAAGCATGGCGTGAAAATCAAGTCGACGCTTTTCTGCACCCCGGGCTCTGAACAGGTCGATGATACGGTGAGCCGCGATGGGCAGAAGGCAGCGCTCGAAGCGATTGGCGCCACCGTTCTCGCGAACGCCTGCGGGCCCTGTATCGGCCAATGGAAGCGGGACGACATCGAGTCGGGGCAAGCCAATTCGATTTTGAGTTCGTTCAATCGCAACTTTCCGAAGCGCAACGATGGCAACCCGGAGACTCTTTCATTCATCAGCAGTCCCGAGATCTGTGTCGCTTACGCATTGGCAGGAACCCTCGATTTCAATCCCATGACGGATGAGATCGAGGCTGCGGACGGGACCCGTTTCAAGCTCGATCCACCCGGACCCGCTCCAGAAATTCCAGAGCATGGCTTCGAGATCAGCTTTGGTGGGTATGAGGGTCCGCCGGACAAGGCCGAACGTGACTCTGTCGAGGTGGTGGTCAGTCCAACGAGTGAGCGCTTGCAGCTACTCGAGCCCTTCTCCGCCTGGGACGGGAAGGACTTTGAAAAGCTGCCGCTCCTGTTGAAGGCCCAAGGCAAGTGCACGACGGACCATATTTCCATGGCGGGTCCATGGCTTCGCTTCCGGGGTCATCTCGACAACATCAGCGACAACATGTTCATCGGTGCCATCAACGCATTCACTGGCGAGGCCGGGGTCGGGCTGAATATCGAATCCGGAGAGCCGGGCGTTGCGTTTCCCGCGATCGCGCGGGACTACAAATCGCGCGGGCTTCGTTGGGTCGTTGTTGGAGACGAGAACTACGGAGAGGGGTCGAGTCGTGAGCATGCTGCCATGGAGCCGCGCCATCTCGGTGCCGCCGCGGTCATCGTTCGTAGCTTTGCGCGAATTCATCAGGCCAATCTAAAGAAGCAGGGTGTTCTTCCACTGACTTTCGTCGATCCCAAAGACTACGACTCGATTCAGGAGACGGATCGCATCAGTATTCTGGGCCTGTCGGAACTTGCGCCGGATCGAAATATCGAGGTCGTCGCATATCATGCCGATGGCAGCGAGGATCGCTTCGAAGTCGCGCATACCTTGAACAATGAACAGATTGATTGGTTCCGCGCGGGCTCGGCGCTCAATCTGCTTCGCGCGGGCTCGAACTGAAGATTTCGCGGAGGAGAGTTCGCCCGGCTGGAAAGGCGAGGGGGATGATCGCGGCCAGTGCGAAGAGTCCTGCGGCCAGTAGGACTTCGGCCCAGCTTGCTTCGGCCAGGGCGCTTCCGAAATAGGCGAAGATCGACGCGCGAATCGCACCGCCGACGAATGCAGCTGCGATGAAGTTGAGAACGGGCATCGGTGTCAGGCCGGCGGCAGCTTGAATCGGCGAAAGCGGGGTCAGCGGATGGCCGCAAGCGATCGCGAGGGTTGCCGCCCCCGATCGATGACTCGCGAATTCGAGGACGCGGCGCGCGCGAAATCCGATGCGTTTCTCGATCGCTTCCCGCCCCGCATAACGTGCGATGAGAAAGAGCGCCAGGCCAGAGATTGTCAGGCCCAGGCCCCCGACGATCGTGCCGACGAGGGTCCCGAAGCAAAGTCCGGCTGCGATCAGCACGACCTGGGAGGGCAGTGCGAGCAATGAGCGTCCGGCGACCACGAAGATGAAGAGGACCGGACCAGCGGGGCCCAGGCCCTCCGCGAAGGCGCGAACGGACTCGACGGTCAGCTGGATCCCGAGGCGATCGCGCGCCCAGCCTCCTGTTGCGACGACGATCACGAGTGCGACCGCCGTGACGAGAAGGCGTTTAGGAGTCGTCTGCATGGATGGGAGCGTACCGGGTCCGCTGGACGAATCGAGTTCGGTACTGTCGCGTCGAGGTCCGATGGCGCCGGCGCCTGTGTCAGCCCCGAAAGCGACGAGCGGGGCAAGTTCGCGGATTCGACAGGAAGGAGCGCCATCATGGTTGAGGAATCGCCCGACACGGGTCTCTTCGCCCGGATTCGCTCTGCTTGCGCCGAGGTGACGCGGCGGGCCAGATCGGTGCGAATCGACGAAACTGGTTTGCTGGCCTTCGCAGAAGGGCTGGCTGCTGAACCATGGCCAGGCGAGAACCTCGATCCAGCCCGTGATTTTGCAGGGAACGACCTGGAGACGCTCGCCTTCGTCGTGTCCCTCGATGCGATCAATTTTGGCTCGGGTTGGTTCCCGCTACTTCGCAAGCGACCGGGCATGTCGGGCTATCGGACGATTGCGGCGGCTTGCCGAGAGCGTTTTGAGTCGGATGGGGCCTGGTCCGCCGAGACGCTGCGCAGCACGACAGCGGCGTCGATGGCAAAACTTCTCGGTCAATCACTCGACGATCGTTATGCGGCTGAGTTGATGCAGCGCTATGCCCGAGCCTGGCGCGATCTCGGCGACTGGCTCGGGCGCGAACACGGCGACCGATTCGAGTCGTTTGTCGACGCCGCCGGGCACTCGGGCGAGGCGATGGTGCTCTCGCTGGCGAAGATGCCGCTCTATCAAGACGTTTTGTCCTACGGCGATCTTTCGATTCCATTCTACAAGCGGGCGCAGATTACGGTCGCGGATCTCAACCACGCTTTCCCTGCGAGTCGCTTCGGACGCTTCGACGATCTGGATCGATTGACGCTCTTTGCTGACAATCTCGTTCCCCACGTCTTGCGCTGTGCGGGCGTTCTCGTCTACGTGAAAGAGCTTGGTGATCGAATCGATGCGGAGGAGCTTCTCGTCGTCGGATCAGCGCCCGAAGTCGAGATCCGTGCCGTGGCCGTCGAGGCGGTCGAGCGACTGGTCTTCGAGCTCGGCCGGTTGGGGCGCAAGACGACCGCCCATGCGCTAGACGGAATGCTCTGGAACGCCGGTCAGGCACCGGAGATCAAGGCCCGCCCCCGCCACCGAGCGCGCACATCCTTCTATTGAAATGCCGACCGGTTGGGCGCCGCCCCCAATCCTCTTAGCCGACCATCCCAACCAATCGATCTCAAGGTTAGGCGTCGTCCCATCGCGACCCGGTCAGATATCGGATCGAATGATCATCGCCAGCGCCTCGTAGATCTCCCGCAGGTGCGTGTCCGGGAGGTCGTGGCGTGCGAGCGCGTCCGAAACGTCAACGAAAGTCAATCGGCTGGGCGAGCTGGACGAGCCGGACGAGGTTGATGGATTCGACGTGGAAGGCGAATGTCCAGCATCTTCGACGCTCGCGACAAGAAGCATCGAGATTCGGTCGCCGAGATAAATCAATGCGGGCCGAATCACCTTCTCGAGTTGGGTTCGTGCCTCGTCTCGTGTTTCAACTAGGGGTTGGTCGCTCGTCGCTCGTCGCGCTACACGCCGGCGGTCTTGAATCCATTTGGCCGCCTCGATCTGAGCTCGAAAAAAGCGATGGATCCTTGCGACCTTCGGCGCTTCGACGCCGGCATCTTTGGCGGCTTCGAGAATGCCCAGGCTGGCGGCCTTCAGGACGACTTCTTCGCGCTGCGCGTTTTCAGTCGCGACGCCGAGGATGGATTTGGCGTCGGCCACCGCATTCATGAGCGAGAGGCGTTCGTCGAGGCTCGATAGTAAAGCGGGGAGCGCGCTCGCAACCCGGTTCGCCGGCAACTCGAATTGCGCGCGGAGTCGGGCAAGCTGACCGGTCGACTCGGCGCGCAGTAGCCAGCGATTGAAGCGCTCGGCTTCGTCGGATCTTTCCGGAGGAAACCAGGCGGCCTTCTGGTCCCGTGTGAGCGGTCCAATGGCGCGTAGCTGGTCGCCCGTGGTCCTTTGCCAATGTGGCGCTTCGAGACTGTCGGTCATGACCGCATCGACCCGGTTGCTGGTCAGTTCTCCGAGCACGTTTGCATTGTCGGCAATGGGCCGAATCGTCGCCGACGGAAAGAGCCGACGCGCCACTCGTTCAAGATGACCTCCTGCATTCACGGCCAGCCGAATCGTCGGTTGATCGAGGCTCGATGGATCTTCCAGAGAGGAGTCTTCGCGGACCAGGACGATCGCACCGCTCGTCGTGAGGGGCAGACTGAAACGGCCCTTCGCGGATCGGTCCGGTCTTACGGTGATCCCGGAAAGCGCGATGTCGAAGGCGCCGGCGTCGAGATCGGCAGCGAGTTCCCGCCATCGAAAACGGATCCAATGCAGATCGACGCCGCGGTCGGCGGCGTAGGACCGAGCGACTTCGGCGGAGAATCCTCGGGGCTCCGCTTGATTGGCCGCCCATTGGCTGAAGGGTTCATAGTCACCGCTAGTCGCCACGAGGAGGGATGCCCTCGGGGACAAAATGCTCTCTTTGACCCGCTCAGCCGCTCGGTCTTGGTCTTCACAGGCGACGAAAAAAAATGAGAATGCGATCGCATAATAAAATCCAGTCCGGACCCACTGATGGAAAGGCTCAAAAACCCTCGCCAGAACAAACACTTGCATTCCCTTTCAGGATTCGCCACGGAGCGTGTCAATTCTTGACCACACCGAAGACCTCTCCTATTCTGCGCGCCCGCTGCTCCGAGAGGATTCCCATCGGAGTTTGCCCCACATGCCTCTGCTAGCGGATTCACCACCTCGCACCGATCTCATCAGCCGATCAGCCTCCTGATCGCGAATTTGATCGGCGCCGAGTCGAATGCTGAATCGACCGCTTGCGGACAGGAGACACGTCATGCTGACACTCGACGAAATTGAATCTGGCCTCTATGTGACGCACAAGAATACCGGCCTCCGCTACAGCGTGGTCGAAGCGGAAGATGGTGAGGTTCTCCTGTCTCCCGAGCAAGACGGGCTTCAGGATTTGACAGTCCTCCTCGATCTTTTCCGCAACGAATTCGTCGCGACCGATCGCTTTCGAGCGCCCGGCGGACGTCGCGGTGGGCGAGGTCGTAAGCGTACCCCGGCCGCCGGCGGCGGACCGAGTGCCGCACCGACCGGTCCCAAATGTCGAGGCAAGATCAAGAAGATGGTTCGTGACCGTGGATTCGGCTTCATTCGAGGGGACGATGGAAAAGAAGTCTTCTTCCATCGCTCCGGCTTGAACGCGAGCGACTACGACGGATTGAATGAAGGTGACCTGGTCGAATATGTGGTCCAAGAGGGACCACGCGGGGCGCGAGCCGAGCATGTGAAGCATGCCCCCGCCGAACCCGTCGCAGCGAGCTGAGGCGATTCCCCTGTCGTTTTCGGAAGTCATCGTCGAGCCCGGCGACCTGACGCCCGAGTGGCTGACCGAGGCGGTTCGCCGACATGGGCTCGAAGTGACTGTTAAGTCGTTTCGCAGCGAGCCGGTGGGCACCGGCCAGATGGCGCATAACGAGCGAATCTTTCTCGACTACGCCGGCTACCCCGACGTCGCCGACAACACCGACAACACCGGCGACGCCCAAACCACCAGCGGTCAAGCTGATTCGCCCCGTTCTACGTTACGGACCCCCTCCGCCCCGCGTACGCTTGTCGGGAAGTTTCCGGCACCTGGCGAACAGAGCCGTGCCGCGGGTGCTCGTGGCGCCTACCGCGCCGAGACGCTCTTCTACACCGAGCTCGCCGACAGCCTTCCGATTCGAACGCCGGAGTGTTTTTATGGCGCGATTTCGGATGATCACACGACGTTCACATTGCTGCTCGAGGATCTTGCGCCGGCCGAGCAGGGCGATCAGATTGGTGGAGGCAGCGATGCCGAAATCGAAGCGGCCGTACAGAATCTGGCTGGGCTCCACGCGCCGAGATGGAATGATCCCTCTCTCGAGCAACTCGATTGGGCCTTCCAGTCCGGGAGTGACGAGTTCGCACTCTATATCGAGATGGGAACCCCCGTCTTCATCGAGCGCTACGAGTCACGGCTCTCGAAGGAGGATGCGGAGACGCTTCGAGGCTACGCGGCTGGCGTGCGGCGTTGGCTGGAGATTCGTCCGGCGGAGAAGACCCTCGTTCACGGAGACTACCGCCTCGACAATTTGATGTTCAACGCCGCCGGCGGAGAGATCAGTGTAGCGGCCGTCGATTGGCAGACGCTGTCCGTGGGATGTGGCGGTCAGGATCTCGCCTATCTACTCGGCAATAGCAGCCCGCCCAAACAGCGGCGGCTGCACGAGTCTCACATGCTCGAAGTCTACCGGGAGTCGATGAGCCGACTCGGCGTAGAGCGCAGCGTCGATGAAGTCTACGCAGACTACGTCTACGGAAGCTTTCACGGTCCGGCGATTACGATGTTAGGTTCGTTGTCGGTTGAGCAAACCGATCGCGGAGACGAAATGTTCATGGCCATGGCGCATCGGGCCACGGCGCAGATCCGCGACCTGAACGCGCTCGAGCTGATTTCCTAGCCCCCTCCGCTCGCGGTCGCCCCGCTCGTCAGTCCAGGCTCCTAGCCCCAATAACGGTGAACGATCGGTAGGCGTCTTCCGCCGCCAAAGGCCTTGCGCGACGTTCTCAGGACGAGTGGTGTTTGCCGGCGCTTGTACTCGTTGCGGTCCAGGCGCTGAACGATACCGAGGGCAACTTCTTCCGAAACGCCCGGAGGTGCGACGATCGACGCGCGACTGCGCCCGCCTTCGATCGCCTGTTTGAGAACGTCATCCAATACGTCGTAATCGGGCAGGTCGTCCTGGTCGAATTGGTCGGTTGCCAGTTCCGCGGACGGCGGCTTCTCAATGGTGTTGGCGGGAATCCGTTCGCCGTTTCGATTGGCGTATTCCGCCAGGGCATAGACATCGCCCTTGTAGACGTCGCCCAGGACGGCGAGCCCCCCGACCGTGTCTCCATAGAGCGTGCAATAGCCGACCGAGAGTTCGCTCTTGTTCCCAGTGGCCAGCACCAGGCGGTTCTCGAAATTCGAGCAAGCCATGAGCGTCGCACCTCGAATTCGGGATTGGATGTTTTGCTGTGTCAGGCCGTAGTCTTCGCGTTCGCCCAGGAGTTGGCCGAAGAGATTGCGATAGGACTCGTAGATCGGCCCGATGTCGGCCCGGCGGATTTCGATGCCGAGTCGGTCGCCTAACGCGTAGGCATCCTCGATGCTGTGTCCCGAGGAGAAGGGGCCCGGCATCGCGACGCCTAATACTCGTTCCGCGCCGAGTGCAAGCACCGCGAGGTAGGCGGTCACCGCAGAATCGATTCCGCCCGAGATTCCGATCACCGCGTCCGGCGGGAGATTTTGCTTCCGGAAATAATCGCGGATGCCGAGGACCAGGCCCTTTTCGAGCTGCGCGACCTCGGATGGATCATCGACCTCACCCAAAGGCGTGCCCTGGCCAAGGGGCAGATCGCAGATCGCGATTCCGGTCTCGAATAGCGGCATCGCGGCGTGAACTTCGCCCTTTGCGTCGATGATGCAGGAGCCGCCGTCGAAAATCAGCTCGTCGTTGCCCCCGACTTGATTGACGAAGATGACGGGTCGCTCGTTTCGGATGGCGACCTCCGCCAGCATTGCCCGTCGTTCAGCGGCTTTGCCGACGTGCCAGGGTGAGGCGGAGGGATTGATGATCAGTTCGGCGCCACTCGCGGTCAGCTCCGCGACCGGGTCAACGGTATAGGGTTGGGTGCGCGCCCAGGTGTCCTCGCAGACCGCGAGACCGAGGGAGGCATCGAGGCCGGGCACATCGACCGGCGACCAATTCCGATTCCGTTGGAAGTATCGATGTTCGTCGAAGACATCGTAGGTCGGCAGCAGGGTCTTGCTGCGGGAGGCATGAATCCGCCCTTCCGCGAGTACGACCGCGGCGTTGAGCAGCGATTTGGGTTGCGTCTCATCGCTGCGCATCACGGCGCCAACGACGATCGCGATTCGGCGTGATGATTTGGCGAGTTCGTCGAGTTCCGCGAGTTGGTCGTCGATGAAGCGATCGCGGTCGAGCAGATCCATCGGGGGATAGCCGGTGAGCGTCAATTCGGGGAGCACGACGCAATCCGCTCCCGCGGAGGCCGCTTGGTCCGCGGCTTCCTGGGCGAGCCGCCGATTTCCGGCGAGGTCACCGACCGTGGGATTGATCTGTGCGAGGGCAATCTTCATGGGGACGAGCATACTCCGCGAGATGGCGTGTGTGACACGGGTGGGACGGGGGGCGTGTGTGGCACGTGTGGCACTTGTGTAGAGCGGTACAGGATTGAATGAGAGGCCAAAGCCTTCACTCAAAGTAGACGAATATCAGCTCGCCCGTACAGGCCGGTCGCTTGGCGCCTTCGACTTCGAAGCGAACGGCCAGACTGAGTCGCTGGGCGCCCCCGGGCACGCGCCGTACGCCTTTGATTGTGGCGCCGAGACGGACGCGGCTGCCCGTGCGGATGGGTTCTCGCAGGCGAAGCTTCTCGATCCCATAATTGACGATCTGGGAGCAATTTTCGACCACGATGAGATCAGGCAGCAGCGCAGGGGCCAGAGCGATCGTCAAATAGCCGTGCGCAATCGTCGTACCGAAGGGCGATTCGCGTTTGGCTCGCTCAGGATCGACGTGGATCCATTGATGGTCGCCGGTCGCGGCGGCGAAGGCGTCGATCTGCTTCTGATCGACGGTGAACCATTCTGTCTTTCCCAGATCGCGTCCCTCGAGTTCATTGAGAGAGGCGACGTCGGGAACGGTCAGCGGGGTCGCCATCCGGGTCCTTTCGGGTGGAGACGTTCGAACCCTATACTTGCCCAGTCCGGGTCGACTTCGCAACGTGAGATATTCATTCGCGAGGTGGTCTCGGATTCGATGATTGAATCGATCGGGAATCCAATCGGGCAACGGCCCGAAGGTCTGGTCGAAAAATCAAGTTGGGAATCAGAGAGGCGAGTCCATGGCATTCGAGCAGGGCACCGCGAGCCGCAAGATCGCAATCATCATGATTGTCGCACTGATTGCCGGATATGCGATCAGCGGGACCTTCATCTACCGCACAGCGATCGGTCTGGACGCGAGCGCGTTTCCGGCAGGCGAATGGTTGCAACGGACTTTTGGCGCCGGCATGTCGAATGCAGTCGGTGGAATGCTCCTCGGCCTCGGATCGCTCGTCTTGATCGTCTTGATCGCGGTCGTCTACGCCGCCGTCACGGACTCCGGCCTGGGCGCCGACGGAACCAACAATGCTCGACGTCGCTTCCTGAGAACTTCGGCAGCCGGGGGCGGGGCGCTCGTCGCGGCCGTGGCGGGGACGTTGGGCAATGCGCTCTTCGGTCTTGGAAAGAAGGGTGACGGCTGGCTCGAACCGGGTGGGAAGATCTTCTCGGACGAGGGTGTCGTCAAAACCAATCCGGTTTGGGAGGAGGCGTGGAAGACTGCTCGCGTCGAGTCGTACGGACGATTGGGTCGGACAGGCTGGGCCGTCTCCGACACGGTACTCGGCGCCGGTCGTTTGCGCGGAGACGAAGCCTGGAAGATCGTGCGAACCGCCCTCGATCGCGGTGTGAACTACATCGATACGGCGCCCGACTACTCGGCGACCGGCAGTGAACTCGTCGTCGGTCGAGCGCTCCAGGGTTTTCCGCGCGATCAGGTTTTCCTGGCGACGAAATTCTGCACACCGATCGGACATCTGCCAGCCGGGACTTCGGTGGCCCGCTACAAGGAAGTCATTCACGACAGTCTGCGTCGCCTCGAGACCGACTACGTCGACCTGATTCACGTCCATTCGTGCGACGAAGTGGATCGGCTCATGGACGAGAATGTCCACGAAGCCTTCGACCAATTGAAGGCTGAGGGCAAGGCGCGTTTCCTCGGTGTCTCGACGCATACGCCGCGCTTGGTCGAAGTGGCCAATACAGCGATCGACTCCGGACGCTTCGATGTCATGATGCTCGCCTATCATCATGGGATTTGGCCGCAGCTCGCGGGAATCATCGATCGCGCACACGATGAACAGGATATGGGCATCGTCGCGATGAAGACGCTCAAGGGTGCTCGACACCGGAATCTGGAGAATTTTCGCGACGCCAACACCTACGCGCAAGCGGCGCTGAAATGGGTGCACGGAAATCCGAACGTTTCTTGCGCCGTGATTTCATTTTTCGAAATGCAGCATATCGACGAGTATCTCTATGCCTCGGGCGGTCGACTCGAGTCCGACGACGTCGCCGTTCTTGAGCGCTATGACCGGGCGGTCGAGGGCTCGTATTGCGCCCCCCATTGTGGAGTCTGCCTGGGAAGCTGCCCGGAGAACGTACCGATCAATGACGTTCTGCGACATCGAATGTATTTCGAGGACTATCGCTCGGAGAAGGAAGCGATGGATCTCTACGCCAAACTCGAGATCAACGCTTCGGCCTGTGCGAGTTGTTCCGCTCCCTGTCTTGGAAGCTGCCCATTGGGCATTCAGATCCAAGAGCGCACCCGCGGCGCGCACGCGATGCTCTCAACGATCTGATTCCCGGCGATCGCTCGCGGAAGAAGTCGCAAAACGATCTCGGAAACGACCCAGGACGCGCCGCCGCGCACCCGACCCGTGTAGGCGCCATTCAGTCGTGTGGTCGGTGTGGTCGTGTGATCGTGTGTTGTCTCGGGGCCGGTCGATCCGCGACTTTCAGGGCGCGAGGCGATTCATGTGGGCGGCGAGTTCGAAATCGAGCTCGGTCAATCCATCGGCGTCGTGCGTCGTGAGGTAGACCTCGACGCTGTTGTAGACGTTCGACCACTCGGGATGGTGATCCAGCTTCTCTGCCAGAATGGCGATCTGGGTCATCCAGCCAAAGGCTTCAACGAAATTCGAGAACTTGAATGAGCGGTGAAGCTTACCGTCAGCGAGGTTCCAGTCGTCCAGCTGGTCGAGGCGCGACGCGACGTTCTCGCCGCTGAGTTTCGTGGGGCGTGGCATGATTGTCAGTCGTCATTCCGGTGAATCGCACGCACGAAAGCATCATAGAGCGCGCTGCGAATCTGGGCGCGGTTCGCGCGACCGTAGACTTCGCGAAACGCTTTGAGTGGAATGATGCCCTTGGCCATCGAACGGTGGCCGCCACCGACGCCCAGACCCTCGACGACTGCTTTGACGACTTCGCCCGCTGCCCGGACGTAACCGACGTTGCGCACGGAGAAGACCAGGTTCCGATCGACCGTACCGACGGCAATCGACCATTCCGCGCCCTCCGCCTGGAGTGCCATGTCCGCGACCTGTGGGATTACGTCCTCGCGTACGCGACCTAATACGAGGATGTGAATGCCGTCGCGTACGTCGGCCTTGGACAGCGCTCGACCTAGCGCCTGCAAGCCGGCGATGGGTAGCGCCGGCCGTTCGATGCGACGCAGCAGGGCGGGGCTGTGTTGGGCATGAAGGAAGGCAAAGGAACTCATGTCGCGGTCGCTGGTTTGGCGACCGAGGTATTGGGTGTCACTCTTGATTCCGTAGAGCAGGGCGGTCGCGAGACGTGGATTGATCTCGGTATTGGTTGCGCGCAGGTATTCGGTGAAGATCGTCGAGGTCGCGCCGTAGCTGACGCGGATGTCGCGGATCGTCGCGTTGTATCCACTTCGTTCGGGGTGATGGTCGATCACGACGTCGATGTCCTTCAACCGCTCCGGCGGGTTGTCCCCAAAAACATTGGGCTGGACATCGACGAGAACCAATCCGTCGAACTCGGAGATCTCTTCCGGGGTGATCACCTGGACTTCGATTCCGACCGCGCGACAGAGTGCCTGATTTTCCGGTCGCTGGACATCACCGAAAGAAATCAAGGGCGCCGTTGTTCGCTTGCGACCCAGCAGTGCACGAAGCGCGTACGCGCTGGCGATTCCGTCCGGGTCGGGATCGGGTTGGACCAGGATTCCGACCCGTTCCCGGGGCCCAAGCAGCTCCCTGATCTTGACCACTCGCTGTAGATTGGCGAGGTGATCGAATTCTTCATCGATGTCGTCGCGGATCAGCGTCTTCCAGCCCGTTCGACGCAGCGACGGATGGTCGGGTAGATCGTCCTCGGTCAGGCTGTCGGAGAGCACGAGAATGGCCGCGTCTTCGTCGACCTTGCGAATCTTGCGTACCGCCAGCCGTGTCCAGGGTCCGTCGTCGCTAACCAGCGCAAACTCATCGTCTTCGGCGAGGTCGAGCCGCATGATGGCGTCTTCGTCGAGCCCACCCTGGAGAATCTTGAAACCGGCAGGCCGCGCACGGGACTCGCCCTCACGCGGAACCCAGGTGAGTTCTTCCAATTCGTCGGTTCCGATGCGACTCCAGAGCCGTGCGCTCTCGGCTCCATCGCAGATGATGATTCGACGTCCCACCCGACCCCCGGCGGTGTTCTTCGAGGTTTCGAAAGCCTCGCCCGCCCCGCCAACCCCAATCGGAGGGTCGGCACCAGAGACGGACATCCGGTCGCTTCGAAGGCCAGAAGTTACACCAAGGCTGCCGAGCAGCGACCGTTGGAATGCGAGATGAAGGAGCGGATTTGGCCCGGGGGGCGGACTTTCGCGAAATCGGTAGGATGGCGGGCACGCGGTCGGCTGCTCGGCCCGCGATCGGGGAGAAGCCAAATGCGATTGGTGAATCAGGGCCGACGTCTGGGCATCGAAGTACAGAACCGTTTCATCGACGTGGCCAAGCGGAGTGAGGGGCGCTTCTCTTCGGACCCGATGGATGCCTTCGCCGCCTGGGACGAGCTCCGGAGCTGGGCTTCGACGCAAACTGCCGAGGAGTCAGATCCGACGATCGAACTCGCACAGCTCGGCCCCCCGGTACCCACGCCGACCCAGGTTTTCGCGATCGGATTGAACTACAAGGATCATGCTGCGGAGGCTGGTCTGCCTTTACCCGAATCGCCGATGGTCTTCACGAAATTTCCGAGCTGTCTGGTGGGCCCGAGCGCAGAGGTCCCGCTCACGTCCGATCGTGTAGATTGGGAGGTCGAGCAGGTCGTGGTGATGGGCCGCGAGGCGAATGCCGTTCCGGCGTCCGAGGCTTGGGATTACGTCGCCGGATTCTGTGTCGGCCAGGACATTTCGGATCGTAAACTGCAATTTTCCGACAAGCCGCCCCAGTTCAGTCTCGGAAAGTCGGCCAGGGCCTTCGGACCGATCGGCCCCGCCCTGGTCAGTCTGGACGAATTTGAAGACCCGGACGCGCTGGTCTTGCGCTGTTGGGTCGCTGGGGAGCAGATGCAGGAGTCGACGACCGCCAACCTGGTCTTTCCGGTTTCCGAGTTGATCGAATACATCTCCCGCTATTGCCCGCTCCTGCCGGGGGATTTGATTTTCACGGGAACACCGGGAGGTGTTGGAAGTGTTCGCGATCCACGGCGTTATCTCGAAGTGGGTGAGACGATTGAAAGCGAGATCGAAGGAATCGGCCGGCTCTCGAATCTCTGTATCGCGGAGTAGGGCGATTGGCGCGGTGTCGCGGATTCAGCGCCTCGCTGGTACCCGCATACCATGAAACGAATGGTAGCGATCGACGATGCAGCGAATCTTTGTAGGTGATGTGCAGGGCTGCGCAGATGAACTCGACGAGTTGATCGCGCGCGCACGAGACGAATTCGGACAGGACTTCAGTCTCTGGATCGCCGGTGATCTGGTCAATCGCGGGCCGGATAATCTCAGGCCTCTCGAATGCGTCCGCGAGTTGGTGACGGCCGGTCGTGCGGAATTTGTGCTCGGAAACCACGAAATCAGCCTTCTCGCCGTTGAATTCGGACTTCGCGAGCTCGGTCCGAACGATTCATTTGGAGACGTACTCGGGGCCTCCGATGCGGCGGATTGGATCGAATGGTTGCGCACTCGTCCCTTGGCCGTCGAGGGGAAGTTAGGCGACCAGCCTTTCGCGATGGTTCATGCCTCCGCAGATCCAGACTGGTCACTCGCCGATCTGATCGAGCAGGGGGATCGCGTTGCTCGACGATTGTCCGGGAGCCTGTCCGAGGCGAAGTCGTTCTTGTCCGCCGACCCGGCGAGAGATCCGGTCCGCGATACTTTGGGGCGCCTAACACGTTGTCGCAGCGTGACCGCGAACGGGAATTGGTCGAGCGCAGAGCCCACATCGTCCGATCGGGCCTGGCATCAGGAATGGGCCGCTCGGGGCCACGGCTACGGACTCGTCTACGGCCATTGGGCCCGCCAGGGGTTGCACGTGGCCGACGGTCTCCGAGGACTCGATACCGGGTGCGTCCACCACGGTCGAGGCCGAGATGGATTTTTGACCGCCTGGCTGCCCGAGTCGATCCCCCGCTCCAAGGATCTTGCGCCCTTCGATGCGCCGGACGATCGCTTCTGGCAAATTCCCGCTCGGCGGCGCTACTACAATCCGATCATCGCGTCCCAGGCAGAGTCTCGGGCCTAGTTTTCAACGACGGACCCGGACCCGGACCCGGAGCAGGAGAGAATATGGCCATCGTCTTGATTCCCGTGATCTTCAGGGGCCCCACCCAAGGGGAAAGCAGCATTCCCGTTCCCGATGGGACGATCGAGGCCTGTTTTGCCGCAGTCGACGCGCGGTTTCCCGGCCTGCGAGAACTCGTGATCGACGCCGAGACCGGTGGAATCCATCGCTTCGTGAAAGTCAGCCTGAATGGCGAATTGCTCGACCACGGCTCGGAGGCCTTGCAGATCCGGGTCGGCGAGGCGGATGAGATCGAGGTGATCGCCGCGATTGCGGGCGGATAGATCTCTTTCGCGCGGCGGGTCCCGACCAATCTGCTCGCGAACGCGTTGCAGCATCGCCGCGATTAGTGGACTCTCTCGGTTCGTCCGTTTTCTGGATCACAACCCCAAGCCTCCGAGGTAAAACAGCTATGCCGGGACCCGAGGGAGATCGCCTCCTCTACGTAAACATGACAGATCAAACGACGTCCTATGAGCCCTTCCCGGACGAGTGGAAGTTGCTCGGGGGTCGTGGACTGTCGGCGAAGATCCTGACCAAGGAATGCGATCCGACCTGCGATCCGCTGGGTCCAGACAATGTGCTCGTGATGGCGCCCGGTGTGCTTTCGGGAACGGCGGCACCCACTTCCGGTCGGATTTCGATTGGCGGCAAGAGTCCTCTGACCGGTGGCATCAAGGAAGCGAACGCCGGAGGCAATCCGGGCCAGCATCTCATGAAGCTCGGCATTCGCGCCGTTGTCGTGAAGGGCATGCCCGCCGATTCCGACAAGCGCTATGGGCTGCGCATCGACGAGGGCGAAGTTTCGGTCGTCGCCGCCGACGACTACAAGGGAATGTGGAATTACGCGCTCTGCGAAAAGCTTCTTGCGAACGAGGCGAAGAGTGCGAGCGTGATCTCGATCGGGCCCGCCGGCGAACTCGGTCTCACGGGCGCTTCGGTCGCCTGTACCGATCAGGACAAGGAGCGCCGACCGGCGCGTCACGCCGCTCGCGGTGGCCTGGGCGCGGTGATGGGTTCGAAGGGTTTGAAGTGGGTGCTCGTCGATCCCGGCAAGGCGCGCGCACGACAGGCTGGGGATTCGAAAGCCTGGAACGCACTGAACAAGACCTACTCGAAGGACTATCTCGCCGGACCGCAGATGATGAAGAACGGAACGTCTTCCGTCGTTCCCGTGGCCAATATGCTCCATACCTTTCCGTACAAGAACCGGACCGAAGGCCAATCGCCTGATGCCGGAACCCTCGATGGTGCGCGCATCAACGAGAGTTTCGAGGAGCGCGGCGGTGGCATGCACAATTGCATGACCGGTTGCATCGTGAAGTGTTCGAATGTCGTGCACGACAAGGACGGCAACTACAAGACGTCGGCCCTCGAGTTCGAGACGCTGACGCTTCTTGGTGCGAGTTGCGCGATCAAGACCTTCGACGAAGTCGCCGACCTCGATCGCCTCTGTGATGAGCTCGGTCTCGATACGATCGAGACCGGTGCGGCAATCGCGATCCTGATGGACTCGGGTGGCATGGAGTGGGGCGATTCGGCAGGCGCGATCAAGCTGTTGCAAAACCTCGCGGACGGCAGCGACGTCAGCCAAATGATTGGCAACGGTGCAGTCGCAACCGGCAAGGCCAGAGGTCATAAGCGCGTCCCGCATGCACGGGGACAGGCGATTCCCGCTTGGGATCCGCGGCCACTGAAGGCGACGGGTGTCGTCTATGCGGCGGGGCCGATGGGCGCCGACCATACGGCTGGACTGATCGTCAACCCGGGGCTCGATCCGGCGGAATACGCACGGTCGGCGCAGGACATCCAGCTCGTCAACATGGTCTGTGATTCCTCGGGCTTCTGTCAGTTTCTCGGGCCGAACCTCGATGACATCCGCGGCTACTACGGCGCGCTCTATGGCATCGAAGTGTCGCGTGAAGAGATCGCTGACCAGGGTTGGGAATGCATGCAGGACGAATGGAATTTCAACACCGCGGCGGGTTGGAAGGACGAGGACAACGGCCTCTCGGACTGTCTCGTCAACGAGGGCATCGGCCCGGATCATTCGATGAAATTCGATGTTCCCCTCGACGTCATCAACCAGTCGAAGGTGCGCTTCCCGACGCGTGAAGAGCTCTTCTCCGGAAAGGCGTCGGGCTGAGCGAAGTACCGACGACGGCGTCGGATTCGCTTGTTGTGAATTGTTGGATCTGACGGGCAGGGGGCAACCCTCTGCCCGTCTTGTCCTTTGAGCGCTCGTTGCGCTGAAGACTGTCGTTTGGGCTGAAGACTGTCGATCGGGCTGAAGACT